>DATACQ010000129.1:0-11166 GCA_036258955.1 Binatia bacterium | reverse complement strand
AACCATGGAAGGCGTGGCCGGCTTCGCCGGTGAGGTATTGAAAGAGGCGTTTCAAAAAAGTTTGTCGAGCCGTTTAGGCTACTTCTTGACCCGCAAAGCTTTGCGCGAAGCGTACGGCCGCCTCGATTATGCCGAGTACGGCGGCGCTCCGTTAATCGGCCTCGACGGTGTGGCGATCGTTGCGCACGGCGGCTCCAATCCGCTGGCGATCAAGAACGCGATTCGCGCGGCCAATGACGCCGTCAATCACAATGTGAACCGTCAGATCATGGAGGTTCTCAGTGGTACCGTCGCATTGGGCACGGACGTAAAAGGTGGCCTCACGGGAAAAATTTGGCGGCGCATAAAGTCGAAAATCGACTCATTTTCCGAAAAGCCGGAGAATGCGCCTGAGAGGGAGGAGCCGGAACGTGGCTAGCGGAAAAATTGCATTCGTATTTCCAGGCCAGGGATCCCAGTATGTCGGCATGGGCAAGGATCTTTGCGACCAGTTCCCGGTCGCGCGGGAGGTGTTCGCCCAAGCCGATGAAGCGCTTGGATTCTCCATAAGCAAGCTTTGCTTCTTCGGCCCTGAAGCGGAGCTCAAGTTAACCGAGAATACTCAACCTGCTATCCTGACCGCATCCATTGCCGCACTACGTGTGTTGGAAACAGAGACGCCGTTGCGCGCCGATTTCGCCGCAGGTCACAGCCTGGGCGAATACAGCGCATTGATCTGTGCCGGGGCCTTCAGTTTTCTCGATGCTATCAGAGTGGTGCGACAACGCGGCCGCTTCATGCAAGAAGCCGTGCCTGAGGGCGACGGCAGCATGGCTGTCATTCTCGGCATGGACATGCACCAGGTACGCTCGCTCTGCGAGGAGGCAAGTGAGGGTGAAATCGTGGCGCCGGCCAACTATAACGGCGGCGGGCAAATCGTCATCGCCGGCGCGAAAGAGGCAGTTGCCCGCGCCGTGGCTCTGGCCAAGGGGCGCGGGGCCAAACGGGTCTTGGACCTGCCTGTGAGCGCGCCATTTCACTGCGAGCTTATGCGGCCCGCGGCGGAACGGTTGAGCGAAACCCTTGATCCGATCCCAATGCGGCCGCTTTCGCTCGGTGTGATCACCAACGTCGAAGCCGAGGTAAATCAAGACCCCGCTCGAGTCAAGCCGTTACTTACGGAACAAGCCGTGCGTCCGGTGCGCTGGGAAGAGACGGTGCGCAGATTGGAAGCGTTAGGCTGCCGGCGCGTTTTCGAAGTCGGCCCCGGTAAAGTCTTAAAGGGCCTGATCAAGCGAATCAGCTCGGCCCTTGAGGTCGAGAGTTTCGCGACAGCCCAGGATCTCTCTCGCGCGCGCGGGGAGAGCCTCGCTTGAGCCTCACAGGCCAGATTGCCTTAGTCACTGGCGCGAGTCGCGGTATTGGGCGTGCCACGGCGCTGGCGCTGGGCCGCCAGGGCGCCTACGTTGTAATCAACTATCGCGATAATCAAGCCGCGGCCGAAGGAACGTTAGCTGCTTTGCGCTCGCTGGAGCAGGGCAGCGGCGAGCTTTGCCGATTCGATGTCACGGATGAGAATCAGATCGACGCGGCCATAAAAAAAATCGTTGACGGGCACCAGAAAATTGATATTCTCGTCAACAATGCCGGAATTACCGCGGACAACCTGCTCATTCGCGTGAAGGCGGCTGATTGGGAGCAGGTGGTCGGAACCAATCTCAAGGGCACAATTCTCTGCACCAAGGCGGTGACCCGGGTCATGCTCCGACAAAGATGCGGGCGGGTCATCAATCTCTCGTCGGTCGTCGGCCAAACCGGTAATGCAGGACAGACGCTCTACGCCGCGACTAAGTCGGGCATCCTAGGATTTACTAAAGCGATGGCGCGAGAAGTTGCGTCGCGCGGGATCACGGTGAACGCGGTCGCACCCGGCTTCATTGAGACGGACATGACGGCGCGTTTGCCCGCGAAGCTCCAGGAGGAGTCGTTACGCTCGATTCCTCTCGGACGCTTCGGCACTTGCGACGAGGTGGCGGAAGTCATTGTTTTCTTAAGCGGCCCGGGGGCAGCGTATATCACGGGCCAAGTAATCGCCGTTAACGGCGGCATGTACATGTGAGAAATCGGTAACAGGAGGAGCAAGTATGGCAGCGTCGGTTCAGGCAAGAGTGAAAGAAATCGTATGCGAACAGTTGGGCGTGAGTGAAGATGAAGTCACTCCCCAAGCTTCGTTCATTGAGGATCTCGGGGCCGATTCGCTCGACATCGTTGAATTGGTAATGGCGCTTGAGGAAGAGTACGAGATGGAAATCTCCGACGAGGACGCCGAAAAAATCAAAACTGTGCAGGACGTCATCTCATACATCGAAAGTCACCGATAAATTCCGCGGCCGGATGCGCCATTCAGCTTGAATGGATCGCGCCGTCAGGCAAACTGATTTTTGATCGCAGCAGCGGTGGAATGAAACCTGCCACGGCTCTGCGATTTTGTTTATTTGCTGGTCATTGAGATGAAATCTGCCGATGTGAAACCCACCCCGACCATTGCGGTTGGCAGCGATCATGGCGGCTTGGAGCTGAAAGACTGCTTGATTGCAGTTCTGCGCGCCAAGGGTCTGACTGTAGAGGACTGCGGCACACGTAACGCAGAGTCGGTGGACTACCCGGATTTCGGTCGCGCGGTCTCGCTCCGGGTTTCTCGAGGAGAGGCGCAGCGCGGCGTACTGATCTGCACGAGCGGTATCGGCATGAGTATCACCGCCAACAAATTCCCGCGCGTGCGCGCCGCGCTAGTACACGACCTCGACGGCGCGCGCAGCAGTCGGGAGCACAACGATGCCAATATCCTCGTTTTGAGCGGTGCCAAGTTACATAAGGGGCTCGCTGAAGAGATACTGGAAACATGGCTGGAGACGCCTTTCGCGGGAGGTCGTCATCAACGCCGGTTGGACAAAATCGCCGCAATTGAACAAGAGCTGCGGACTGAGTTAAGAGAAAAGCGAGGAAGCAGTTTATAGCCCGGAATACTCTCTGATCGCGGCCAAGGTTGAGTCTTGGGTCTAGAGTCTGGGTTTGAAACCCAACCGAGACTCTAAACAGGAGACTCGCGAGCCATCTTTGTGTCCGCTCTTGTCGAGGCTTGCTCCCTCGGGTGCTAAACAGTGTGTCGCAAGTTTTGCCCAACCATGCAGATGCGGGCTAGTTTCTGATTTGACGTTTCTGGTATCGGAACTAGAACGCTTTCCGTTCAAACTGGAAACTGGAAACCAGAAACGGGAAACATTTACCATGTCTTTCTTAAAGCAAACCGATCCGGATGTTTTCGATGCCATTCAGAAAGAAGCGCAGAGATTGGAGGGCAACCTGGAGCTGATCGCGTCGGAAAACGTCGTCAGCGAGGCGGTCTTGGAAGCCCAGGGCTCGGTGATGACGAACAAGTACGCCGAAGGGTATCCCGGCAGGCGCTACTACGGCGGTTGCGAGTACGTCGATATCGTCGAATCACTTGCGATCGAGCGGGCGAAGGAACTTTTTGGCGCCGCTCACGCGAACGTGCAGCCGCATTCTGGATCACAGGCAAACATGACGGTTTACCTCTCGGTGTTACAGCCCGGCGATACTTATCTGGGGATGAATCTCGCTCACGGCGGCCACTTGTCGATGGGGAGCCCGGTAAATTTTTCCGGCATCCTTTACAAGGTTGTTCCCTACGGTGTTTCCGAAAAGGCCGAAACTATTGATTACGATGAAGTTGACCGCTTGGCGAAGCAACATCGTCCCAAATTGATCATCGCAGGCGCGAGCGCTTACCCGCGTATCATCGATTATGCCAAGTTTCGCAAGATTGCCGACGAAGTCGGCGCCCTCTTCATGGTCGACATGGCGCACATTGCCGGTTTGATCGCCGCGGGTTTACACCCGAGCCCGGTGCCGCACGCCGACTTCGTGACGACCACAACGCATAAAACACTGCGCGGGCCGCGCGGCGGACTGATTCTTTGCCGCGCCGAACACGCCAAAAGCATCGACAGCAAGGTGTTTCCGGGCATGCAGGGCGGGCCTTTGATGCATGTGATCGCCGCCAAAGCCGTCGCTTTAAAGGAAGCCTTGAGCCCCGCGTTCAAGGATTACCAGGCGCAAATTATCAAAAATGCTCAGGCACTCGCTAAAGCTCTGATGAGGAACGGATTCCACTTAATATCCGGGGGCACGGATAATCATCTCATGTTGATGGATCTGCGCGCTTCCGAGCTCACCGGCAAAGTCGCCCAGGAGACCCTGGATAAAGCTCGCATTACCGTAAACCGCAACGCTGTGCCTTTCGATACGCGTACGCCCTTCGTCACAAGCGGCATTCGCATCGGGACACCCGCCGTAACCAGCCGTGGCATGAAGGAATCTGAAATGGAGATCATTGGCGATCTTATCGCTCGTGCTCTGAACCATGTGGGCGATGCGAGCGTTCTCGCGTCCATCGCGAAAGAAGTCGGCGATCTCTGCGCCCGATTTCCTGTCTACCCCGATCGGGCGGGAAAAACTCAGTAGGGGTGAGTTGAAAGTTTCCGCCTTCGACAAACGAATCGCCTTTCGCCGCGAAATTCATGATCTCACGCTCGCTCAGAGAGAACGAATTGGGCTTACCCTCGACGGCAACAGCAATGCCTGACCGGCTTTTGTGTGAGCTTTGCATTCTTTGTCGCTAGTTTCTTTTGGTTCCGGCTTTGCCGCTCTAGGTCCTTTGTGATTAAATCTGTTGTCTCCTTGTTCGCGGCTTTGCCGCGCTGTGTTCGTGCTGCGCCATGAAATGTCCGTTCTGTCATGAGACCGATAACCGGGTCATCGATTCACGGCTGAGCAAAGACAGCAACATGATCCGGCGGCGGCGTGAATGCAACGGCTGCAACCGCCGCTTCACTACCTATGAGCGGGTGGAGGAGATCATGCCGCTGGTGGTGAAAAAAGACGGCCGGCGGGAGAACTATGATCGCGCGAAAATTCTCAATGGGCTTAAGCGCGCCTGTGAAAAGCGCCCCGTCAGCATCGATACTATAGAGGCTGTGGCGGACCGCATCGAGCGCAACCTGCAAGAGGGCGGTGAAAAAGAAATTCCCGCTTCGGTTATCGGCGAAACTCTCATGCGCGAATTGCATGACATCGACCAGGTTGCATACGTCCGGTTCGCATCAGTCTACCGCTCCTTTAAAGACATCGGTGAGTTCATGGCTGAGTTGGAGGACCTGATCAAGGAGCGCAAGTTTCATCCCAACGACGCGAGCGGCGCCGGCAGACCAAAAAGAGAACCATAGCGTTGGCCGAAGCGAGCGTGCGTGACGTTGACCGCCGCCTCATGCGTATGGCGTGCCGTCTGGCGCTGAAGGCGGCTGGGCGCACAAGCCCCAACCCTATGGTAGGCGCTGTGCTCGTGCGCGACGGGAAGATCGTTGGGACGGGATATCATAAAGCGGCGGGCACGGATCACGCAGAGATCGTCGCGCTCAAGCGCGCCGGCGAAAACGCGCGGGGCGCGACTTTGTTCATCAATCTCGAACCCTGCAGCCATTTCGGACGGACGCCGCCCTGCAGCCGGGCATTGATTGCCGCGGGCATTAAATCGGTTGTCGCTGGCATGCGGGACCCTAACCCGCTGGTTGCGGGCCGGGGGTTTCGTGAGCTGAAGCGGGCCGGTATTGCAATCCGCTACGGCGTGCTCGAAGACGAGTGTCGCGAGCTCAACGAAGCTTTTGTCAAATACATCACACGCGGGTTGCCCTTTGTGACGTTGAAACTCGCGGCATCTCTCGATGGTAAAATCGCCACGCAGAGCGGCGATTCCCGCTGGATCAGCGGTGAAAAATCCAGGGCTACGGTTCACAAGCTACGCGATAAAGTCGATGCGGTTCTGGTGGGCTCGGGCACGGTAATCGCCGACGACCCGTTGCTCACCTGTCGCATTCCGGGCGGGCGTAATCCACGACGGGTCGTGTTGGACGGCCGCTTGCGTATCCCACCGGCCGCCCGCGTTTTACGACAACCCGACCGGGAAAAAACCCTAATCATCACCAGCCGCCGCGCTCCGGTGCGGCGCGAGCGCGCCTTGGCGGCGCAGGGCGCGCAGATATTGCGAGTTCCTGAACGCGATGGAACGCTTTCCTGGAGGGCCGTTCTCAACCAACTCGCGTCCCTAGGTATTCAAAGTATTTTAATCGAAGGCGGTGCCGCGACTGCTGCTTCCGCTCTCAAGGAAAAGGCGGTGGATAAAATCTTATTATTCTATGCGCCAAAGATCATCGGGGGCGACGGGAGGGTAATGATCGATCGTTTGGGCATCAGGTCGGCGAACGAAGCGCTCCAGGTGCGCCGCTTTGCGATCGCCCGTTCGGGGGAGGACATTTTGCTGACCGGCTATCTTTGACGTATCGGTTGGAGTGTTGGAGTGATGGAGCACTGGAGTGTTGGGTAGCGGAGTGGAGTGATGGAGCATTGGGTCTTAAATCCAGTCCTCCAGTACTCCACCATTCCATTGCTCCGTGCTGGAGCCAAACGAACTAGCCGGACGAGCGTTAACAGTTTGTTTTACTAAGTGGTGGCTAAACTCATGTTCACGGGATTGATAGAAGACGCAGGGAAGATAAAAAGCACGCGCAAGGGCGAGCACTCCCTCGTACTCACGATCAGCACCGACTTGCCGGTGCGCGTTATGAAACTGGGCGCCAGTGTTGCGGTCAATGGCGCTTGCCTGACGATTGTCAAACGAGGGCGCGGCGATTTCACCGTAGATGTATCGCCGGAGACGCTGAGTTGCACCAACTTACAAGAACTCCGCGCGGGCTCTTTGGTCAACCTCGAACGGCCGATGCGGCTTGGCGGCGAGCTCGGGGGCCATTTAGTGACGGGTCACGTCGATGCAGTGGCAACCGTCGCTGCCATCCAAAAGGAAGGCGAGTTTACGTTCTATAGCTTTCACGTGCCGCCGAAAATCGCCGCATTATTGGTGCCCAAAGGTTCGGTTGCGGTGGATGGCATCAGCTTGACGGTCAATGAATGCACCAGGAGGCGATTTTCAGTGGCGATCATTCCTTTTACGTTGCAACATACTAATTTGCGGGCTCGTAGGGTTGGTGATAATGTCAATATCGAAACTGATTTGATCGGCAAATATGTTCATAGTTTTATGGCCAATCGCGCTTAATACTCGCGCGCACTGCCCTTACCGGTTCTAGTCTATGGCTCTCGCCAGCATTGAAGAAGCTCTCGAAGAAATTCGCGCCGGACGTATGATTATCCTCATTAACGAGGAAGCCGACGACAGCGACGGGTTTTTCTTCTTGCCTGCCGAGAAGACCACGGCCGACACGGTAAACTACATGGTTTCACAGGCTCGGGGTATCGTTTACGTGACTCTAACCGATGAACGTATTCGCGAACTCGGCATTTTGCTTGTGCCTGCGGAAAACAGCCAGCTGCGCGGGCTGTTATGCGGCGCCTCCTTCACCGTGCACCTCGATGGGGTGCATGGCGTTTCGGCGGAAGGCCGCGCTTACACCATCCGCAAGGCGATCGCCGAAGAAACGCGCCATGAGGATATCGTCGTGCCCGGCCATGTGCATCCGCTTCAGGCGCGCAGCGGCGGCGTCCTGGCGCGCTCCGGACGGAGCGAAGCATCCGTCGATCTGGCGCGCCTGGCGGGGTTTAAACCGGCTGGTTGCATCTGTCAGATCCTCGAAAAAGACGGCTCCATCGCGCTGTTGCCCTCCTTGGAGCGGCTGGCGCAGGAGCACGGGCATAAGATTGTTTCCGTGGCGAGTTTGATCGCTTACCGGCTGCGCACCGAACGCCTTGTCAAGCGGGTTGCGGAAGAAGAGTTCCCCACGATCCACGGCGGCATGTACAAGGCGATTGTTTACCGCAATGAAGTGGACGCTTCGGAACACATGGCACTGGTCAAAGGCGACATCACCAGCGGCGACGGCACCTTGGTCAGGCTCCATTCCGAATGCCTCACCGGGGATGTGTTCGGATCGGAGCGTTGCGATTGCGGCGATCAGATCCGGCAGTCGCTCAAGCTCATCGACGAGCAGGGCCACGGTGTGCTGGTTTACATGCATCAGGAAGGCCGCGGCATCGGACTTACCAACAAGATCAAGGCCTACGCATTGCAGGATCAGGGACGAGACACCGTTGAGGCAAATCTAGAGTTGGGTTTCAAAGAGGACCTTAGAGATTATGGGGTGGGCGCGCAGATGCTGCGCGACCTCGGCGTCAGGCGGATGAAGTTGTTAACCAACAATCCGCGTAAGATTTCCGGCCTCGAAGGATACGGGTTGGAGGTGATCGAAAGGGTGCCGCTGGAGATACCGCCCATAGCAAACAATCTGCAGTATCTGCGCACGAAACAGAGAAAGCTCGGGCATTTGTTTTCCAATCTGGATGGCAGGACTGCTAAGTCCTAAGCCGCCCTGCACGAAACTTCATGTACTCCAAAGGTTCAAAACTTTCAAAATCTTCGAGCCCACACCTTGTTCGTTCCCGCGACGCGGGCGAGGACCTGATGGCGAGCTTGAATAGCTTGAGCGTATTCAACCGACGTGGCGAGGCTTGACCACCTGGAAGCGATCTCGTGAATGCGGGTTCGCCCCGATCACCTGAAGCAATCATGCCGAAAATCGTCGAAAGCAAACCCGATGCGCGCGGGCTCAGAATCGGCATTGTGGTCAGCCGCTTCAATCATTTTATTACTGAAAAACTGCTGCAGGGGGCGCTGGATGGACTGAACAGCCATGGCGGTGAGGATGCTTCCATCACAGTCGTGCGCGTTCCCGGAGCGTTTGAAATACCGCTGGCGCTGGAAAAGATGGCGGCCGCTGGTCAATATGATGCGTTGGTATGCCTCGGCGCGGTGATTAGGGGTGATACGCCGCATTTTGAGTACGTGTCCGACGCTGTCACCACCGGCGTTTCGGCGGCGATGCGGCACTATCAGATTCCGATCGGTTTCGGTGTATTGACGACCAATGACAGTCAGCAGGCTATGGAACGCTCCGGCAGCAAAGACGCCAATAAAGGTTACGAGGCGGCGCTAACTGCAGTGGAGATGGTTAACGTAATACGGCAAATCCTCGTCAAATGACGCCTTGCGCCAAAGCGCGCGGCCATCGAGTTTATCCTTGTCATCGAATCAAGAAGGTATCGCCGCAGGCTCGAATAGGAGCCAAAGGCGTAAAGGGCGCGAGCTCGCGTTGCAGGCGTTGTACCAAATTGAGATCACCGGCGATGCGTCGTCGCGTGCCGTCGACCTTTTTCTAAGTCATTTCGAAGGGAATGCGGGCGCAAAAGAGTTTGCGCGGCAATTGGTCTCGGGCGTTGTTAGCCAACGAGCAGAGATTGACGCCCGCATTGAGCAGTGTACTGAGAATTGGAAGCTGGCCCGTCTGGCGAAAGTTGATCTGGTGCTGCTGCGCTTGGCCACTTACGAATTGATTTTCTGCCCGGATATTCCGGCCAGCGTGAGCTTCGACGAGGCCATTGAGATTGCCAAGCGCTTCGGCACTGGCGATTCACCCGCGTTCATCAACGGAGTCCTGGATCAAGTAGCGCGGGGTAGCAGTACGAAAGAGTAGGTTCAACGTTCAATGTTCCAGGTTCAAGGTTGCCGGAGCGCTGAATCCGGATCTTCTCACTTGAACCTTGAACTTTGAACCCGAGCGAAGCGAAGTATGGAAGATCGTTATAAACCCGAAGCCATCGAAGCCAAGTGGCAAAACCTTTGGGCCGAGGAAAATAGTTTTCAGGCAAGCGAAGCGGCGGACAAACCCAAGTACTACGTCCTTGAGATGTTCCCGTATCCATCGGGACGAATTCACATGGGCCACGTACGCAATTATTCCATCGGCGACGTGGTGGCGCGCTATAAACGAATGCGCGGTTATAACGTGCTCCATCCCATGGGCTGGGACGCATTCGGACTGCCGGCCGAAAATGCTGCCATTGAAAGGGGCATTCACCCAGAGAAGTGGACCGAGGAAAACATCGATTACATGAAGACACAGCTCCAGCGCATGGGCTTGTCTTACGACTGGCGCCGTGAAATTGCGACCTGCGATCCTGAGTATTACAAGTGGAATCAATGGATCTTCTTGCACTTCTATAAACGCGGGCTGGCATACAAGAAGCGTTCCGCAGTGAATTGGTGCCCGTCCTGCGACACCGTGTTGGCCAACGAACAGGTGATTGAGGGGGCCTGCTGGCGCTGCGATTCCGCGGTTCTCCAGAAAGATTTAGAGCAGTGGTTCTTTCGCATCACCGATTATGCCGAGGAGTTGCTTGCCGATTTGGAGCAGCTCGAGGGATGGCCTGAAAAGGTCGTTACGATGCAGCGCAACTGGATCGGCAAGTCCACCGGCGCCGAAATCCAATTCCCGGTGGTGAATAGCGACCAAACTCTGACAGTTTTTACCACTCGCCAGGATACCGTTTTTGGCGCGACGTTTGTCTCCATCGCGGCCGAACATCCGCTCGCTCTTCAACTGTGCCGCGGAACGGGACAGGAATCCGCCGTCCATGAGTTCGTCAATCGTATTACCAAGATCAGCCAAACGCAGCGCGGCGCCGAAGAGGGCGAAAAGGAGGGGGTTTTCACAGGCGCTTATTGCCGCAATCTTTTCACGGGAGAAGACATTCCGATCTATGTCGCCAATTTCGTGTTGATGGCTTATGGTACGGGCGCTGTGATGGCAGTACCCGCGCATGATCAGCGCGATTTTGAGTTTGCCCGCAAATACCATTTACCGATCAAAGTCGTCATTCAGCCGGGAACGGCGCCGCTGCGCGGGGAAGCAATGGTAGAGGCATACGTGGAAGACGGCGTCATGATCGATAGCGGGAAGTTTTCCGGCTTGGCCAATACAGTAGGAAAGGAAAAGATCGCCAACTTCCTCGAGGAGAAAGGCTGGGGGAAAAAAGCGGTACGTTTTCGCTTGCGCGACTGGGGAGTATCGCGCCAGCGTTACTGGGGTACACCGATTCCTATCATATACTGCGAGGCTTGCGGTATCGTTCCGGTCCCGGAAACGGATCTGCCGGTACTTTTACCGAAGGATGTCCCGTTCACCGGCAAAGGCGGATCACCACTGGCGGAAAGCCAGTCGTTTGCGCAGGTTGACTGTCCGAACTGCTGCCGCAAGGCGCGAC
>DATACQ010000128.1:0-7743 GCA_036258955.1 Binatia bacterium | reverse complement strand
CGCAACCACTATCGCCGGGCGTTGTTGCGGTAAGGATCCCGGTAGCGTATCGAAGCGATCCGGTCGCATTTGTCTCGGCCCTGGAACTGGTCGATCTCGCTCCCGATCAGCCGGCGCGCATCGTGGTAAATGAGCGGACCGGCACGGTTATAATCAGCCGCGAAGTGCGCATCGCGCCAGTCGCGGTGGCCCATGCTGGACTGCATATAACTGTAAAAACGGAACAACGGGTGTCGCAACCCAACCCTTTCGGCCGTGGCGACACGACAGTAGTGCCGGACACCCAGGTCACCGTGAAAGAGCCCGAGGCCCGGCAGTTAGTCGCACTTCCAGGCGGCTCCGGCGTGTCGCTCAACGAAATCGTTCAAGCTCTGAACGCACTGGGTGTTACGCCCCGCGACTTGATTGCCGTTTTCGAGGCCTTGCGCGAAGCAGGTGCTTTGCAGGCCGAGCTAGTAGTCATGTAAACCCGCCATGGACCAACTCAAATTTGGACTTCTAGCGAAACCAGCGCAGACAAATATTCTTCCAAACCAAGCCGGATTGCTACGGCATGCGGCGCGGAGCAGCGACCGTGTCGAACGGCAACGCGCGGCGCAGGAGTTCGCCTCGTTTCTTTACCTCGAGGTGTTAAAGGCGATGCGCGCGACCATACCAAAGGATGGTTTATTTGATACCGATTCTCTCTCAATGGATCTTTACTCCTCGATCTTGGACACCGAGATTGCGCGCGTGTTGGCGAAAAGAGACAACAATGGTTTCACCGGCACGGTTGAAAGGGCGCTCGAAAGAATTGCGCCAAGCGCGCCCGGTGAAGCTGCTCTCCATCCGCCATTAGCCGGCGCCGTGGCATCCCGCTTCGGCACCCGCGAAGATCCCATCCTTGGCGAAAAGAGATTTCACACAGGAACCGATATCGCCGTGCCCGCAGGCGCTGAAATAAAGGCCGCTTTGAGCGGTAGAGTTATTTTTAGCGGTACAGCAGGCGGCTATGGTAACATGGTTGAAATCGATCACGGCGGCGGGATGGTGACTCGATACGCCCATAATGCCGCAAACTTGGTAACTGCCGGACAGGAAATCAGGACCGGCGACGTAATCGCTCTTGCCGGCAGTACGGGACGGGCTACGGGTGTTCATTTGCATTTTGAAGTGCGGCGGGACGGAAGACCGGTAGATCCTGCCCCATTGCTCGGCGCGCCAAGTGGGGGCGCGAAGCTGGATACGGTGGCATGAAGCGTCCGCTAGTGCGTCGGCGGTATTCTTTACAACCGACGGACGCGGGAGTGCTAAAGAAGTTCTGTCCTATGCCGATACGCCAGTTCAGAAGGAGCAGTAGATGAAGATAACCCAGAGAGGCCCATCGGATGCCGAGATCTCTCAGCTCGTGCAGAATGAAAAGTCGGTGGCACAGAGGAAAGCTGGAGACGTGAAACCGCAGCCTGGCGGCGAGTCAGCGACCGTCAACATCTCGCAAAAAGCCCGTGAGCTGCAAAGGATCGCCGAACTGGCCCGCGCCGGGAACGAGTTGCGCGCTGACCGGGTACGGCAACTCAAAGAGCAAGTGGCAGCGGGTGACTATCATCCCGAATCCAAGGACGTTGCAAAAAGCATTTTGCGGAGCGAGGTGACCCGGCTTCTGAAAGAGTAAAGAGCTTTGGAGGACCACGAATATTCATGAATCTCGTAACGGACCAGCTCGCCGCGTTACTCGAACAGGAGATCGCCATCGGCGATCAGCTGCTGCTTAATCTAGCGGCGCAACGCAACGCATTGGCGGCCTGGGATATGGGCACGCTCAATATGACTGTCACTGCCAGGGAAGACTGGCTCCGCTCGCTCGAAGAGCTGGAAGTCAGGCGCGCGAGCATGTTCGCGAAGCAGTCGGGTCCCGGTCACCTCACACTGCGCGAGCTAATCCGGAGTTTCCACGAAGACTCACCCGAGCGCCAGCGCCTAGAGTCGATCCGCGTACGCGCCCGTGAAACTTTCCTCAGATTGCAAGCGGATGAGCGCGATCTCAGTGACTTAATGGAAACTCTTCTATCTCATTTTCATGCCGCCTTGAGACCCTTGACCAGTCCCTCTCTAGAAGTTTACTCCGAGAGCGGCGCCGCGGCGCCGGTGCAGGCGTCATCGACTCTTATCTATAGTAAGGTTTGACGGCATGGGTATCCTCACGACACTTTCGCTAGCCTCACAGTCGTTGAAAAACCAGCAGGCTGGTATTCAAACGACCGGTCACAATATTGCGAATGCTGCAACACCCGGTTATTCGCGGCAACGCTTAGAACTACTGAGCGAATTACCAAGATTTCAAGGCGGTGTGATGCTCGGCCAAGGCGCCAAGTTGAGCGGCGTGCAACGGGTCGTAGACCGCTTTTTGGAAGCAGGATTACTCACGCTGAATCACGATATCGGCAGCGCCGAGGCCGAGTACCAAGCACTGGCAGCCATCCAAGAAATCTTTCCGATGGCGGGCGGAATCGATGCGGCGTTGAGCGCCTTTTTTGGTGCGCTTTCCGATTTGGCGAGCAACCCGGGGGGCTTGAGCGAACGGGTGGGTGTCATTGGCAAAGCCAATGCACTCGGCGAGGCGCTGCGCCAAACACGCGAACTCCTTAACGATTCCCAGCGCAACCTCGATGACGAGCTTCAGAGCACTACGAGCCGCGCGAACCTTTTAACCGAGGAGATTGCCGGCCTTAACAAGCAGATCAGTTTCAGCGAAATCGGCCGGGCCGACGCCAATGACTTACGCGATCAGCGCCAAACCCGTATTCAAGAGTTGGTTCGCCTTACCGGCGCCACTGTGCGAGAAGAAGCGGACGGGCAGGTGACGGTCATCAGCAACGGTTTGTTGCTCGTCAGTGGCGCCCGCGCCGCCGCCTTGGACAGCAGCACACTGAACGCCGCAGGATTTCGCCAGGTGATGTTTCAAACTCCAGATGGCCTTTCCTTCGACGCCTCTGGGCTATTCGCATCGGGTAAGATCGGCGCGCTCTTAGACATGCGCGACAATCGCGTTCAGGACGTCATTGATCGCCTGGATCAGATCGCCATTACCCTCGTAAACGCAATCAACGATCAGCACGCACTCGGGTTCGATTTATCCGGCGCGCCCGGTGGTGATTTTTTTTCGTCCATTACCGCGGTGCCGGGCGCTGCGGCCCAGGTGGGAGTGGACGCCGCGCTTGCTGCGGATCCGCGGCGGATCGCGGCTGCAGCTTTGGCGACGACCGCTCCCGGCGACAATCGAAACGCATTGGCGCTGCTCAACCTGCAAGCGGCCAGCCACCCTGCGCTCGGCAATTTGTCCCTAAAGGACAGTTATATGGCTCTCGTCGGCGAGATCGGTTCGAGCATCGAGAGTGCCCGAACCAGCTTAGAATTTCGGGAGTCCGTTTTGAAACAGACGCAAGCGCAGCGGGAAGCCGTTTCCGGCGTCAATCTGGACGAAGAGATGACCAAAATGATTATGTTTCAGCGCGCCTTCGAGGCCTCATCGCTGCTCGTGCGCACGGCGGATGATATGTACGGCGCCCTGATCGAGATGACGAGGTAATCATGCGTGTCACATCCCAGATGCTCGCCATCCAGGTTAACGATGGGCTACAACGCGCCTACCAGCGGCTGGCGCGCGCACAGGAGATTGTAACCTCCGGTCGCCGCATCAATCGTCTCGCGGATGACCCCGTCGGAGCCACTCGGGTTATGAACTTACGCACTTTCGAAAACTCGATCGCGCAGTATGCCCGCAATGTGGCCAATACAGTGCCGTATCTCGAACAAGCAGACGCCGCTTTCGAACATATTGTGAATGGCCTGGTTCGCGCCAAAGAAATCACCCTCCAGATGAGCAACGCCGTTTATTCCCCCGTTGAACGCAGTGCCGCGGCACGTGAAGTACACCAGATTTTCGAACATTTGCTATCCGTTGCAAATACCAAAGTCGAGAACCGCTTTCTATTCGGTGGTTTTCTAAACGGAGCGGCCCCCTTCGCCGCATCCGCTGCAGGTGCGGACTATCTCGGCGACAACGGCGATATTCGGGTAAATACCGGCGCGACGAGCACGCTGTCCATCAACTTCCTCGGTAACCAGGTTTTTCAGGGAGCCGGAGTTCCGGGCGGCCAAGGAATCTTCGACATACTGAGCGATTTGAAGTCGTTCTTGAATGGCCAGAGCGCGCCGAATGCGCTGCGTCTTGCCGTCAATCTCGACGATACCGTAGCCCCCGGTGCCGGCTTTTCGGCGCCGGATGTTGTTGGAACGGAAGCCCCTGCGGCGACTTTTCTGGGGGAGGCGGATTTTTCCACGACGGTCACCGTGTTTGATTCAAAAGGTGCTGGCCACGAGTTGGTCTTCCTCTTCGCCAAAACCGGCGCAACTAGTTATAGCTACCGGGTGGCGGCAAACTCGGCGGAGATCACCGGGGGTACGCCCGGGAACCTGTACCAGGTGGCGCTCGAAGGCACGTTAAACTTCAACGGCGCGGGGATTCTGGACGCCGGCTCCAGCGCGCTTGCCGACATTAGTCTCGTCGGACTCGCCAATGGCGCTGAAGACATCAACCTTGCGGCTGCCGCCCTAAACTTTGCCGGCTCCACGCAAACGAGTGAACCCTCCGCGGTACTCTCAGTTCAACAGACGAATGGAGACAGTTTCGCGACCCAGTTGGGCCGCATCGACGCTGCCATTGACCAGATTCTCAGCTTCCGCGCTGAAGCCGGAGCGCGTTTGAATTCGGCGGAGTTGACCGCGGAAGCGTTGGAGGGCTTACGGATCCGAACCATCGGCGATCGGTCGAGAGTTGAAGATGCCGACGTGCTGACCGCATACTCAGACTTTGCCCGCTTGCAGAGCGCGTTTGATGCGGCGTTGCAATCGGCCGCCCAAGTGCTTCGGCCAAGTTTGCTCGATTTCCTGCGTTAAGCGTTTTAGGGTTCCTGTGGCGGTCGGCTTCCTACAACCTGGACTGCTCGTGCCCGAGACGCTCAGTTGCGCACGATCACTGAAACGGTCGATCAAATCCGAATTGGGTGCAGGCGTCTCGCAGCAGAAATTTTTAACAGCCAGTTGGTCGAATCTATGTTAATCTTGAGCCGTCGCCCCGGCGAAAGCCTCACGATCGGTGACAACATTACGATTACCGTTGTTAGTATCAACGGCAATCAGATTCGCCTCGGGATCAAGGCTCCTCGTGAGGTTCGCGTCCTGCGCGACGAAATTTACAAAGCGATACGAGACGAAAACCAAGCCGCGGCAACGCCGCATGAACATAAGAGGAGAATGGAAGATGCTATCAAACGACTGCGCCAGGGAACCGAAGAAGGCGAACGCGACTAGCTTCATTGGTGCGGTGAAAGCGGGCGAGTTGCTCGATCGTGAAGTTGAAGAGCAGCAAGTGTTATTTCCCGTCGGCATCCTGGGTTTTCCATTATCGCGTCGCTATCGCCTCGAACAATACCGTCCGGAGGACGGTAGCGAATCACCATTCATGACGCTCAAGTGCCTCGATCAAAATCTTTCCTTTGCCGTGATTCACCCGCGCTCATTGGGTTTGGATTATCGAGTCACCGTAAACGATGAGTCGCTCGATTTTTTGAGCGCGGCTTCTGCTGAGCAGCTTTGCGCTCTCCTGATCGTTACCCTACGTGAGCGCCTCGAAGACATCACCGTTAATCTGCAAGGGCCACTTATTATCAATCCGGCTTCGTCTTTGGGTGTGCAGCTTGTGGTCGAGCATTATCCGGTGCGCTATCCGCTGATTCACACCTCCGGCAAATAGCGCGCTCCGCCGCGGGACGGCGCTCGTTTTCTATAATCTTACAGATGCGTGTGCGGGAAGCTCTTTCCCGCGTCGCACCACTCGCAAGGCAATCCGCCGCCGGTAAAGCCCACAGCATCGTAAGTACGATCCTTGCGCTCGTTGCTTGTTGCCGAACGGTCGATCTTAGTCCGGCCCACCGATACCGATCTATCCGCCGGCGTGCTCATACTTAAGCTCTTGATGCTGGCTTGCGCTTTGCATTCACCGGGCCCTGGGCGAAGAAGGGTGTCGCGATGGCCCTGCAATCGTCAAACGACCATCCAAACGTCAGAATTCTGGCAGCCCGTGTGCGGCTTGGCGCCGCCCAACGTGGAGAGCCGGTTTAGGTTCTCACAACGTCTCCCGACTGAGTACGGCTTATGGACGTAATGAATCATTCGATCAATGGCAAGGTCATTCTGGTGACCGGCGGTACCGGATCTTTCGGTAAGCAGTTCCTCTCTGTAGTCCTGGGAAAATATCAACCGCGCAAGCTAATCGTATTCAGCCGCGATGAGCTAAAACAGTTCGATATGCGGCAGCAGTTCAGCGAAGAGCGATATCCCTGCCTGCGTTACTTCATCGGCGATGTGCGTGATCGCGATCGGCTCTATCGCGCGATGGACGGCGTGGACATTGTCATCCATGCGGCGGCTCTCAAGCAGGTCCCGACGGCCGAATACAACCCGCTCGAAGTGATCCGCACCAACGTTCTCGGCGGAGCCAACATCATCGACGCGGCGATCGATCGCGATGTCAAAAAGGTGATCGCGCTAAGCACGGATAAAGCAGCCAACCCGATTAATCTCTATGGCGCCACAAAGCTGTGTTCAGATAAACTTTTTGTCTCTGCTAATGGCTACTCCGGCCATCACGGTACCAGATTCAGCGTCGTCCGGTATGGGAATGTCATGGGAAGCCGTGGCAGCGTAATACCGTTGTTTCTTCAAATGCGCCCGACCGGCGTCTTGCCCATTACCCATCCTAAGATGACCCGCTTCTGGATTACTTTGGAGCAAGCGGTGGAGTTTGTGCTTCAGTGTCTCGGGCGTATGCGGGGTGGGGAAATTTTTGTTCCCAAAATCCCGAGCATGAACATCGTCGATTTGGCGAAGGCTATCGCTCCAGAATGTCGCCTTGATGTCGTCGGTATTCGACCCGGGGAGAAGCTGCACGAAACCATGGTGCCGGAAGACGACGCGCACAATACTTTCGAGTACGACGATCATTTCGTTATCCGCTCGTTGTCGGTTGGCAGCGGCAACGCGCACGTGAACGGCAATGGCGGTCGCCCTTGTCCCGAGGGGTTTCGCTATAGCAGCGACAACAACTCGCGCTGGTTATCAGTGCATGAATTACAAAATCTGGTGAACTGTCATGAGTAGTCGTCTCGCAATCGACGGTGGACGGCCAGTGCGCCAAATTCTACTCCCTTATGGGCACCAAACTGTCGATGAACAGGACTGCCGCGCGGTTAGCGACGCGCTGCTCTCTGGCTGGCTGACGACCGGTCCAAGGGTGCGGCAATTCGAACAAAGCTTCGCGCGTTTCACCGAGGCAGCCGAAGCAGTTGCCGTCAACAGCGGTACCGCCGGATTGCATGCCGCCATGCACGCTCTCAATATAGGGCCCGGGGACGAAGTGCTTGTTCCGTCGTTGACCTTTGCGGCCAGCGCCAATTGTGTCTTGTACCAAGGCGCGACGCCCGTGTTTGTAGATATCGAGCCGGACACGTTGTTGATCGATGCGGCCGACCTCGCCGCCAAGATCACGCCGCGCACGCGCGCGATCGTCGCGGTGGACTACGCAGGCCAGCCTTGTGATTACGATGTGCTGAGGTCAATTGCGCAGGTCCACGGACTCGGCCTTGTAGCTGACGCCTGTCATTCTCTCGGTGCCGCTTATAAGGGTCGTTCGGTTGGGACCCTGGC
>DATACQ010000127.1:0-13437 GCA_036258955.1 Binatia bacterium | reverse complement strand
GGGAATCTTATTGATGAACCCCACCGTGTCTACCAGCATGACCTTATCGCCGTTGGGCAATTTCAGCGCCCGGGTCGTCGGATCCAAGGTTGCGAACAGTTTATCTTCGACGAATACGCCGGCATTCGTCAGCGCATTCATCAGAGTTGACTTGCCGGCATTGGTGTAACCAACCAGTGCGACTGTGGAAAACGGCACTTCATCCCGCTCCTTGCGTTGTAGGGATCGGGTGCGCTCCACGGTCTTCAGTCGTTTCTTGAGGTGACTGATGCGCTCGCGAATGCGCCGGCGGTCAACCTCCAACTGAGTTTCGCCGGGACCTCGAGTCCCGATGCCGCCGCCTAGCCGGGACAAATGGGTCCACTGGCGCGTCAGGCGCGGCAAGAGATAATCGAGCTGGGCCAACTCGACTTGGAGCTTACCTTCATTGCTGCGCGCCCGCTGCGCAAAGATGTCGAGGATGAGTTGGCTGCGGTCAATGACGCGGGTTTGAAAAGCGCCTTCTAAATTGCGCTGCTGCGCGGGACTAAGGTCGTCATCGATTATAATGACATCCGCGTGGTACTCGCCCAAAGCCGCCTGAATCTCGTCGACCTTGCCGCGACCAATGAGCGTCGCGGGCGTGATCTGACGCAGCTGTTGGGTAAACTTCGCCACCACCGCGGCACCGGCGGTTTCCGCGAGGCGTTGCAGCTCCTCCAAGCTATAGTCCAGGGGAACGCCGTTACGGCTAGACGGCAGTTCGACGCCAACCAGAATGGCCTTTTCTTTGTGGTTCAATCGATAAGAAGATGACGAGTTCAATTGGCGAGCTGATTGATGCTGATGCGTGCGCCGAACCGCGTTTCCATCGATCGCGCCAGCTCCGGTGTCAAAGCCACGCGCACTTGGCTGGGGAGTTCAATGATAGTTTCACTACGACTCTCGGCGTAAAGGTGGAGATACACGGTGCAGGGGCCTGGGTGTTCAAGCAGCATATCGCGCAAGAACACCAATTCCTCCGCTGATATCTCACATTCACGCGCATGCAGGTGCACCCTTTCCTCCCGGCGCTCGACAGAATGGCCGTTGCCGTTCGCGGCGCCTTTGGTCGATGCGTTTGCAAGCGCGATTATCTCGTTTGCGATGACTTGCATCCGTTCTTCGCCAGCTTCGAGTCGGCCTTTCACCAATATCGGATCGTCCGTAGCCAGAAGCTCGGCGCATCTTTTGTAAACATCGGGCCAAGCGATTACTTCAAGGAACCCGCTCTTGTCCTCCAGGTTGAATGTGCCGTAACGCTCCCCCTTCTTAGTATTGCGCAATTTCAGTGCCGAGACCACCCCGGCAAGCTTTACGTCGCCAGGCTGAGCTCTTTCTTTTAAAGCCGCAATGGCGCCGCTGGTGATTCTCTTCATGATCTTGTCAAATTTGTCCAGCGGATGACCGGTTATGTAGAATCCCAGAGCCTCCTTCTCAAAAGCAAGCGACTCCGATGCTGACCATTCCGTCGCCATGGGATAAACCTCATTGGACATGCTGAACCCTTTCGCCGGGACACCCAAGACGGCAAAAATATCAATTTGATTGCTTTGCTGATCCCGCTGATGTGCCTGCCCGGCGCGCATGGCATCATCCAGCGCGCTCATCATGCGCCCCCGCGAGACGCCTGTGCTGTCGAAGGCGCCGCACTTTATTAAGCTCTCAATCACTCTTTTGTTGACTGCAGTCAGCTCGACGCGGCGGCAAAAATCGAACAGCGAGTGGAAGGCGCCATCTCTGCGCCGGCTCTGGAGGATCTCCTCCACCGCTTTTTCACCGACGTTCTTCACCGCGGCCAAACCGAAGCGAATCTTGTCACCGACGGGGGTAAAATCCGACCGGCTTTCGTTAACATCGGGCGCCAGCACCTCGATGCCTTTCTGACGGCATTCGGCCAGGTTCTTGATGACCTTGTCGGTGTCGTCCATCTCCCAGGTCATGAGTGCCGCCATGAACTCAACGGGGTAATGCGCTTTCAGATAAGCCGTTTGATATGACACCAGAGCGTAAGCGGCGGAATGAGACTTGTTAAAGCCATAGCGCGCGAAGGTTTCCATCTGGTCGAAGATTTCAGCCGCCTTCTCAACGGTGATTTTTTGCGCCTTCGCGCCCTCCACGAACCGCTCGCGCTGAGCCGCCATCTCTTCCGGATCCTTCTTACCCATGGCGCGCCGCAAGATGTCGGCTTCGCCCATGCTGTAACCGGCAAGCACCTGAGCGATTTGCATGACCTGCTCCTGGTAAACGATTACGCCGTGAGTGTCCTTCAAAATCGGCTCAAGCAGCGGGTGAAGATACCTGATCTTTTCTTTGCCGTGTTTGCGCTTGATGTACTCTTCAGCCATGCCGCTGTCGAGAGGGCCGGGTCGGTAGAGCGCCAGGATCGCCACCAAATCTTCGAAGCAGTTGGGACGAATCTTCACCGTCATCTCACGGATGCCGGCACTTTCCAGTTGGAATACGCCCGTAGTATTGCCGTTGCAGAGGAGCTGGTAAGTCTTTTTGTCGTCCAGCGCGAGGTGAGCAAGATCGATGATGACCCCGCGACTCTCCTCGATGAGGTTCAAGCAATCGTGAATCAACGTCAGTGTTTTGAGTCCGAGGAAATCAAACTTGACCAGGCCGATCTTCTCGACACTGCCCATATCGAACTGTGTGACGATACCTCCTTCCTTATCGACGAATAGCGGCAGGTGATCCACCAGGGGCAAATTGGAAAGAACAACGCCGGCCGCATGAGTGGACGCGTGACGCACCAGCCCTTCAAGGCGCAGGGCGTGGCCAATCAAGGTTTGCACACGCGTATCGCTCTTGATCAGTTCCTGCAGACGCGGCTCCATTTTGATTGATTCCTGCAACGAAAAATCGAACCCCTGCTTCGGCGCAGGGATCAGTTTCGCTATGGCATCGGTTTCAGCAAAGGAGAACCCGAGCGCGCGGCCCACATCCTTGATAGCAGCCTTCGCTTTCAGCGTCCCGAAGGTAGCGATCTGAGCAACCCGGTCAGCGCCATACTTATCCTTGACGTACTGAATCACCTGGGCGCGCCCCCGGATGCAAAAATCAACATCGATGTCGGGCATTGACCGGCGCTCCGGATTGAGGAATCGCTCGAAGAGTAAGACATGGCGGATGGGATCCAGATCCGTGATCTTAAGCGCGTAGGCGACCAGACTGCCCGCCGACGAACCGCGGCCAGGTCCCACGGGTATGCCGTTCTTTTTGGCGTAGTTGATGAAATCGGCAACGACTAAAAAGTAACCGGGAAACTGCATGTCCTTGATAACGCGAAGCTCGTATTCGAGACGATCGTGATAAGACTTGCGCAGCTCAGGGTCGGCAAGGCCTTCGAGTCGTTCTTCAAGGCCGCTGCGCGCCAGCTCATCTAGATAATCGTCGAGGCTAGTCTCTTTCGGCGGCGTAAAAGCGGGAAAGTGATACTTGCCGAACTCGATCTCGACATTGCAGCGGTTAGCGATTTCCAAGGTGCGCTCCACCGCTCCAGGGCAGTACTCGAAGCCACGTTCCATGTCCTCGACCGACTTAAGAAACAGCTCGTCGGTCTCGAGCTTGAGCCGATTATCATCGCTGACCATCTTGCCCGTCTGCACCGCAAGCAGAACGTCATGCGCGTGATAATCGTCGCGTTCTGAATAGTGACAATCATTCGTCGCGACCACCGGAAGCGAGAGTTCCTTAGCCAATTCGACGAGCAGCCGATTAACCTTTTCCTGCTCGGCCAATTTGTTGTCCTGGATCTCAATATAGTAACGGTCGCCAAAAATCGCCGCGTAGGTCTCGGCGGCAGCGCGCGCCTTCTCCATGTGACCGTTGGAGAGCGCTTGCGACACCTCCCCCTGCAGGCACGCGCTTAGCGCGATCAAGCCGCCATTGAGCTCGCGCAGCAGTTCCTTATCGATTCGTGGTTTATAATAAAACCCCTCTAGATAACCGAGCGAAACGAGCTTGCAAAGATTGCGATAGCCCTCCCGGTTCATAGCCAGGAGAATCAGATGATTGTTGTACTCCTTTGGACCTTTATCGACCCCTTTTTTCTCAAAACGGCTGGTAGGCGCGACGTAGATTTCGCAGCCAATAATTGGTTTGATGCCCTTGTTCAACGCCTCCCGGTAAAATTCTATAGCGCCAAACATGTTGCCATGATCCGTCATCGCCACAGCGGGCTGTTTGAGCGCTTTGATGCGCTCGAAAAGCTTGTCAACCTTGTTTGCGCCGTCAAGCAGGCTGTATTCAGTATGGCAGTGAAGATGAACGAAGCGGGAGTGCTGCATAGGCCTCTATTGAATTAGCACAACGGATGTTTTCCGACAATTGTTTGCAGCGGTTTTGCGCTCAAAAGTTATCCACAGCTCGCGGCCACAAACCGGCATTGACGAACTCTTCGACGACGGATCCGAGAATATTGGCGAATCTAATTTGTTTTCGCTCCGCGAGCGAGATGCTTCTGAGCCTTTGCCCCTCGTAGAGCGTCAACTGCGGGTTATCGTGCGGGAGCGCTGCCCAGTAGATATGTTTCACGTTGGGATAGGCGTCTCCAGCGATGCAATCGAAACGCCGAAAAAATCGCCAATTCTGCAATGTGATCCCAAGCTCCTCTTTTACTTCGCGCACCAACGCCTGTTCCGGCGACTCGCCCTGCTCCAAGTGTCCGCCGAAAAGATCCCAGTGGTTGGGAAAGGGAATTTCGGGCTTATCGTCGCGCAGGTAAATTAACAGGCGACCGTCGCGGTCAAAAAGCAGTACTTGAGCGATCTCGGGAACGTTCACGTCACTGCTAAGGTTTAAAACGTTTGCAACGAGTGGAACGACTCGAACGAAGCAATTATTCCCATTCGATGGTAGCCGGTGGTTTGGAAGAGATATCGTAAACAACCCGGTTGACGCCGCGCACCTCGTTCAAAATACGATTCGAGATTCTCGCCAGCAGTTCCGCCGGCAAAGCCGTCCAGTCGGCCGTCATACCGTCCTGGCTTTCGACAACGCGCAGCGCTATGACGTTTTCATAACTGCGTTCGTCACCCACGACCCCCACGGTTTTGATCGGCAGCAGCACGGCGAACGATTGCCAAACTTTTTGATAGAGGCCTGCCGCCTTTATTTCTTCAAGAACGATCGTGTCGGCCTCGCGCAGCACATTCAACCGTTCTTCGGTTACGTTGCCGAGGACGCGGATCGCCAATCCAGGCCCCGGGAAAGGCTGACGCTGGATGATCTCGTTGGGCAACCCCAGCTCTGTGCCCACGAGCCGGACTTCGTCCTTGAATAACTCGCGCAGAGGCTCGATCAGCTTGAATTTCATTTGGGTCGGTAAGCCTCCGACGTTATGATGCGACTTGATCGTCGCCGATGGTCCGAGGACGGACACGGACTCGATGACGTCCGGGTAAAGCGTTCCCTGCGCGAGAAATTCTATTTCACCGAGCTTGGCTGCTTCTTGCTCAAACACCTCGATGAATTTATGGCCAATGCGCTTGCGCTTGATCTCGGGATCCTCTACGCCTTCGAGTTCCCCCAGGAAGGCTTGGCTCGCATCCACATAGCGGAAGCTGCTGCCGAAACGCTCGGCGTAGAGCTGGCACACGCGTTCGGCCTCATTCTTGCGCAGCAATCCGTTATTGACAAACACGCAGCTCAGCCGTTCTTTGATGGCTCGGTGCACGAGAGTCGCAACTACGCTGGAATCAACGCCGCCGCTGAGTGCGCAAAGCACCCGGCGCTCGCCGACTTCGTGGTGGATTTTTTCAATGGCAGCATCGATAAAGTGTTCCATGGTCCAGTTCGCCTGGCAGCCACAGACACGGAAAACAAAATTGTCCAGAATCTCTTTGCCCCGCGGTGTATGCGCCACTTCTGGGTGGAATTGCACGCCGTACAAACGGCGCGCCGGGTCGGTAAATGCCGCGATCGGTGAATTGCCGCTGTGGGCGAGAACGGTCCATCCCGGCGGAAATGAGACCATTTGATCCCCATGGCTCATCCAAACCCGTGCCGGCTGATTTGGCGAGAAGCCGTGAAAAAGCGCCCCTGCATTATCAATTGATAAGTCGGCGGGACCATACTCCCGTCTGTCGGCCCGTGCCGCCTCGCCGCCGAAAGCCCGATTGATCATGCCCATGCCGTAACAGATTCCGAGAAACGGCACCGGAATGCCAAAAAGCTCAGGGCTCACTTGCGGCGCATGTTCCTGGTAAACGCTGGCCGGGCCGCCGGAAAGAATGATGCCTTCGGGGTTTAGCGCTTTGATCTTTGCCAACGGAAGATTGTACGGCTGGATTTCGCAGTAAACCTTCGACTCTCGAATGCGACGCGCGATCAGTTGGGTGTACTGTGACCCAAAGTCAAGAACGAGGATCATTCATCATCCATAGGTAAGCTCGCTCAATTGATCAACCGGGCCGTCGAGAAGGGAGTGATCGCGGCGCGGAGGCAGGGCTTCCTCACAGCGTACATCGCGAGTACGCGAGGATGCGAAACCCAAGCAACAACGAAGCAAGCGCGTCCTTATCGACCGGATCAAAATCATTCTACGCGGTAATTGGGAGCCTCTTTCGTGATGAAGACGTCATGGACATGTCCTTCGCGAAGTCCCGCGGCGGTAATCTGCATGAAGCGTGCCTTCGACTGCAGCATCGAAACATCCCGGCATCCGATGTATCCCATTCCGGCGCGCAAGCCGCCAACGAGTTGATGGATATTATAGGAAAGCGAACCTCGGTAGGGCACTTGCCCCTCAATGCCCTCGGGCACGAGTTTTTGCGCATCGGCGACATCGGCCTGGCCGTAGCGATCACGGCTCCCCTGGCCCATGGCACCGATCGATCCCATGCCGCGGTATGATTTGTAGGTCCTGCCTTGATACAGGATGGTTTCCCCGGGGCTTTCTTCGGTACCCGCGAAGAGGCTGCCAATCATGACGGCGTCTGCGCCGGCGGCCATGGCTTTGGTGATATCGCCGGAGAACTTCACCCCTCCGTCCGCAATGATCGGCACATTGTAACGCGCCGCCGCTTTGGCGCAACTCCCAATCGCAGTTATCTGCGGTACACCTACCCCGGATACCATCCGGGTAGTGCAAATGGAGCCCGGCCCGACACCGACCTTGACGACGTTCACCCCGGCTTCGATCAAGGCTCTAGTGCCCTCGGGAGTTGCGACATTGCCTCCCGCCAGATCAAGATTCGGATAGCGACGGCGAATTTGTCCGACGACATCGAGCACATTTTTCGAGTGGCCGTGCGCTGTATCCACGGCGATGAGGTCCGCGCCCGCCCGAACCAACACTTCCACCCGCTCTTCCCAATCCACCCCAACACCCACGGCAGCGCCCACACGCAATCGCCCGCGCTCATCTTTGCAAGCATTCGGATATTGGATCTTCTTTTCTATATCCTTAACGGTAATCAAACCTTTGAGCTCATAGTTATCATCGACGACTAGCAGCTTTTCGATACGATGCTGATGCAGCAGATCCTTGGCTTCGTCCATATCGACGCCTGGTTTGACCGTCACCAAATTGTCCTTAGTCATGACTTCAGAGACCGAACGGTCGAGCCGTTTCTCGAAGCGCAGGTCGCGGTTTGTGAGAATTCCGACGAGCCGCCCATTTTTTGTAACCGGCAGGCCGGAAATGCCAAATTTTTTCATGATCTCGAGAGCCTGAGAAATTTTTTGCTCGGGCGCCACCGTAATCGGATCGGTGATCATCCCGCTTTCAAACTTCTTGACTTTCTCGACCTCTGCGGCCTGAGCCCACACGGATAAGTTGCGATGAATGATTCCGATGCCACCTTCCTGGGCCATCGCGATAGCCGTCCTGGATTCGGTGACGGTATCCATCGCCGCGCTGACCAGCGGAATGTTGAGTTTGATCCGTTGGGTTAATCGGGTCGAGACGTCGATATCACGCGGCAATACAGAAGATTCGGCGGGTATCAAGAGGACGTCGTCAAAAGTCAAACCAACGGGCAAAACTTCTTGTTCTAACACACTTCACCCCCGTGGTTGAAAAAAAACCCAGACCTAGGTCTGGGTTCTTGGAGACTACAGCTCTCTCAGGGCGAACATGAAATCTTATAGCAGGAAATGTGCGCTGAGACAAGTTTTGCTCTAATGTTCCCGCTATTCCAACTCTAAAAGAAGAGGTACGAATCTGCGCGTGGATCGTTCGGCGGCCTTCGCGCTGCTCTACATATACGCCTTGAAGCGAACGTTCCCGTGATGCATCGTTGAGGGCTTCTCAGCGATATGCTACCTACAGCCTTTATGCCGCTGTACGAGTATGAGTGCATCAAAGGTCATCGGTTCGAGGCGCTTCAAAAAATCAGCGACAAACCGTTGAGGCATTGCCAAGTCTGTTCAGGGGGCGTTAGACGGGCGATCTCACAGCCGACGTTGCTCCACAACCGCGGTGTTCATGTCTTCGACCGAATCACCAAAGATGACGCCCTCCGCGCCCGCCCGTCTTCCCTTAAGTCATTCAAAAAAGATAAATTCTAACCGCGCGGCCGCGCGCCGTTCAATGTTCAAGGTTCAAAGTTCAACGTATCGGATTCGGAGTTCTAACCTTGAACCTTGAACGTTGAAGCTTGAGCGCTATTTGTAGATCCACTTGCCGGGATCACGCGCGTACTCTTCGTATGAGCCGGCGCAGGTAATGCCGGGAATTTGCGGGATCCAGTCTTCGCGCAAGAGATCGTCGGGATCCCCATACTTCCCGGCGCGCTTGCGCACTTCAGGATCGTCGAGCGCCGTGAGCCTGCCGTCGCGTATGATCGTATATTCCTTGCCGGTCGCGCTCGTGATTGTAAACGTGGGCACGAGTAGGTGAATATGCAAGTGACCATACAGGATGCCGTTTTCTCCGGCCCATTTTTCCTCGGCCGATCGCCACAAGGTGCCGAAGCCCATATGAATCACGCCGGAACGGCGCCGCTCCCACTCAAACCCTCCGGACGAATGCTTGTGAATGCCACTGGGCCGCATGATTTTGGGATTCGTGCCGATCGCTACTTCCCACAGGTAGAATAAACCCGGACGCGGAAAGCACGGGTATTGGGTGCGCTTGCTTTCTTCCAACAGAACGCGCCACGCATCGCCGTAGGCCGCGCCGCCCGAAACTTTGACGATCTGCCCAGCCTCCAATTCCACTTTCACCTGGGGGAAAGCCTTAGAAAAGTGACTTGTCGTTCCCGCCACAACGCCCGTGGCGTCCTCTTTGGCGATGATGGGCGGCACCGGATGGCCGAAGAGGTGGCCATTGCGTGGCGTGGATGAAAAACCATAGCGCGTCCCATCGTAATATTCGTCCCAATATGTCCATGTAAGATCGGTGCCTTCGCCATCCGTAAGGTGGACGCGTCCGCCGCGACCGTACTCCCAAATGGGATCCCAGGTCTTTTTGTTGATCAACAAGTGCAGGTCGAGAGGATACGTGGTCGAGCGTTGTAGAAAGTGCTCTGCGCGAAGCCAAGGAATCTGCTCGTACCTGAAGTCGGTTTTCGGAATAGGACCGCCTTTGCCATGGATCAGCAGATCGTAACCGCCGCGGAGCGCAAACTCTTCAATGTAAGGCATCCCCTCCCAACGCCGCGGATTTTTGTCCCAGGGCTCACGGCGCATGATAACTTCTACTTCATCCTGGTAGTCGAACTCTCGATCAGGATTACCCATGTCCGCTACCAGAATGTCCACTTGCGCGCCTTTTTCGCGCAACGCGGCGGCGATCGCATTGGGAACATTCAAATCATATTCGCGGTCCACTGCAATCAGGATTTTGTTACCCGGCTTGGTCTTGTCGTACCCGACAAAGCCAATATGGCTGTCGCGGTTTTCTCGCGAGTTCGCGAGCTGGCGCGCATAGGGCATCAGGCTGGAAAGATCCGCCGAGCGCAGGCCCGAACGCAGCAGCTGCTCTTCTCGCGAAAGTGAATCCTTTATGCCAACTCCATCATCTGCCGTATCGCACATAACAACTCCTGAGTTTCGGGTTTCGAGTTTTGTGTTTCGTGTTCAACCCAAAACCCGGAACCCGAAACACGAAACAACTACCCTAAACACTTCTTCTTCACCCACTCGACGATGTCGTTGCGCTTGGCAAACCACACGTCGGGAAAGGATTTCGCATACTTGATGCAATCGTCGTAAACCTTGCCCGTCGCGGGGAAAGCCATTTGACAGTGCATCGCCAATGTAAGCATCTTCGGATCGGCCTCAGATTCCTCGTAGAGGAGATCGAACTCGTCCTTGAATGACTGGAAAACGTCGCGCGCGATGATGCCGCGGCGATACATACCGGTATCGTTCAAACCGCTGATGGCGTTCTTGTACGGAACGATGATCATCGTTTTGCCGTTGGCGGTCGCGGGATATGGATTATCATCGTTGACCGCATCGCCGTGCCAGGTAAAGCCTTCATCTGCGAGAATTCTCAACGTGCGCTCGGTGTGACGCATGCCGGAAGTGAGCCAGCCGGAGGGCCTGACGCCGATAAAGTCCTCGAACATTTTAGCGCAAGTGCGGATCTCGTCACGCTCTTGTTCTTCTGTGAGGTGGATCAGTTGCACATCTTCTGCGTAGGAATGCGCAACGATTTCGTGGCCTCGCTCATGTATCGCTTTCACCGCTTCCGGATAGCGATGGATGCAGAGCGCATTGGTATTGAATGAAGCCTTGACCTTGTGCTTATCCAGGATGCGTAAGATACGCCACACGCCGGTGCGCCCGCCGTAATCGTTTTCGCTGGCGGTGCGGCAGTCGTATTGCGACACCACATCATCTTCCTTGATGGGATTGGAGCCGCCGACATGATGGGTGCGGCGATGCTTCGCATTGGGCGTTTCCGTCCAGGCTTCCAAGTTGCCTGCCAAAGCCACCGCTAGGCGCGCGCCATCGGGCCACCTAATCTTGAGCTTTCTTGCTTTCGAATAGACGTCGTAAAAATCATCGTGCTGCGGCATCATATGGGTCGCCTCCGCAACTACTTATTTTTACCGATTGGTGTATATGGAATCACTAACGAGTGTCAATCAAACGGCTAGTCGTTGGGTTGAGTTTAGCGCCCCGGGATAACTTTGGTAAAAATCTTATAACTGACCGCCAGAGAAGAATACAGCCGCTTGTATTGAATCAGACAATCCAACCGCGAATTCGTTCAATATTGGACTTCCATCAAGTACAGCCCATGCGCCGGCGCTGTTACTCCCGCGCGCGTGCGATCGCGAGCGGCTAAGAGTTCGGCGAACGACTCAGGAGTCCGTATACCTTGTCCAATCTCTGCCAAGGTGCCGACGATGTTACGCACCATGTGGCGCAGAAAAGCGGTGGCCTCAATAGCGTATATAAGCAACTCACCCCGCTTCTCTATTGAAGTCTCATAAATTCTTCTTACCGGATGCTCTGCCTCACAACCGGCAGCGCGAAAGGAAGAAAAATCATGCTCACCGACTAAACAGCCTAGCGCCGCACGTATCAGATCGATATCCAAATCCGAGTGGAGGTGCCAGGCGCGATTTAAATAAAAAGGGGACGGCGTTGGCCTGTTTAAAATATGATAATGGTACGTCCTTGCTCGGGCGTCGCGGCGCGCATCAAAGGAATCAGCCACGGGCTGTGCCTCCTTGATCGTAATATCCCGCGGCGTAAGGGCATTGAGACCGCGCAACACGCGGTGGCGATCGAACGGCTTGTCGGTGTGAAAATTGGCAGCCTGGCCCAGAGCGTGCACGCCGCCATCGGTGCGGCCGGAACCGATGATGCGAATCGACTGACCGAAGAAAACAGCGAGGGCCTGTTCGAGAACCGCTTGGATAGTCAGGTGATTGGGTTGAATCTGCCAGCCATGGTAATTGGTGCCGTCGTACTCGATGGTGAGTTTAATGTTCACTTGTGAGTGGTTTCGGGTTTTGGGTTTCGAGTTTCGTGTTAAAACTCGAATGATAGCGGGAATTGCCTCGAACTTCGCTCCCGGTCAAAACGTTTGGAACGAACCTTTGGCACGACTGGAACAAATAAGGTTGGGCGATCAAAGATGATCCCGGATAAGAATTTCGGCGATCTGAACCGCGTTGAGCGCCGCTCCCTTGCGCAGGTTATCGGCCACTATCCAGAGATTTAGCCCGTTCTGAACGGACTCATCTTCGCGGATCCTTCCGACGTACGTGGCATCCTTTCCGGTGGCATCGATGGCCATCGGATAGATGTTGTTCTCCGGCTCATCCGCGACAACCAGCCCGGGAGCCTCGCGAAGGATTTTCTTGGCCTCCGCGGGCGATAATTTTACGATGGTCTCCACATTGACGGATTCCGAGTGGCCGCAGAAGACAGGCACCCGCACGGTGGTCACCGTAACCGGCAAAGCCGGCTCGGCGAGAATTTTTCGGGTTTCGTGGATCATCTTCCACTCTTCTTTGGTGTATCCGTCTTCCATAAACACATCGATGTGCGGAATACAATTGAACGCAATCTGGTGTGGAAATTTTTCTTTTTTCAGGTCCTTGCCATTGAAGAGCGCGCCCACCTGTTGGCTTAATTCCTCCATCGCCTTGCGCCCGGCACCCGAGACCGATTGATACGTCGACACCACCACGCGCTTGAGTCGCACCGCCTCGTGAATCGGCTTTAGCGCCACCACCAGTTGAATGGTCGAGCAGTTGGGGTTGGCAACGATGCCGCGACGGGCGTAGCCGGCAATCTCACTGCTATTGACCTCGGGCACCACTAGCGGCACATCGGGCTCCATGCGGAAATGCGAGGTGTTGTCTACGACCACAGCGCCGGCCTCGACGGCCAGTGGCGCGAATTTGGCGCTCACGGCCCCGCCCGCCGAGAAAAGACCGATGTCGATGTCCGTGAACGAGCCTTGGTTCAGCTCCTCAACGCGGAGTTGGCGGCCATTAAACGGCAGGAACTGACCCGCGGAACGTTCGGATGCCAGCAGGCGCAGTTCGCCGACGGGGAATTGGCGCTCTTCCAATACTTCGCGCATTTGCTCGCCAACGGCGCCCGTGGCGCCGACGATGGCGACGTTATACTTTTCCTTCTTCACGTCCGTGCCGTCTCCCTTCCCTCTCCAAGGGGAGAGGATAATCTGGATTCATTTAACACCGGCAAGTGTCGTCCGGGGAGCAAGCCTCGTAGAGAGCGGACACAAGAGTACAAAGTCACGCCGGCTCGTGCCGTGCTGGCACTAGGTTGCATTTCTTCTCGGTAGTTTCGCTAGCACGAATATGCGCCGTTCTCCTCAACGCACTGCCCCATTGGCCGCGACCTGAGAGGGTTGCTGCCCGGGCGCAATCTCGCAAAAATCCGGCTAGCGCATGTTATCGATGGCCTGGCGGACCAAGCGGCCCATCTCTTTGCAGCCCACCAACCTGCCGCCGGATTCTTGAATATCCGCGG
>DATACQ010000126.1:0-2626 GCA_036258955.1 Binatia bacterium | reverse complement strand
GTTGGTAGATTCGCGCTTGCAGATTTGCGCCGAGAGTTTTTTGGATATTCACCACAACCTCTTGTCACGCAGCGGCCGAGTTGAAGAAATCACAAAAATAGTCTCCCATTCTCAGGCGTTGGCACAATGCCGGGATTGGCTTAGCCGCCATTTTCCAACAGCCGAATTGGAGGAGGTAACGAGTACGTCTCATGCAGCCTCTATGGCAGCACAAAACAGTTCAGTGGCAGCCGTTTCAAGTGCTCTGGCTGCGGAGATTTATGGTTTGCAAGTGGTCGCCGCGAACATAGAAGACCAAAGCCACAACATCACCCGCTTCTTTGTGATCGGCCAGCACGCAGCAAAACCTTCCAGACGCGATAAGACTTCGCTGGCGTTTTCGGTTCGCGATGAGCCGGGGATTTTGCACCGTATGTTGCGGCCGTTCGCAAACCGGAAAATCAACCTGAGCAAGATCGAGTCGCGGCCGATCAAAAATAAACCGTGGGAGTACATGTTTTTTCTTGATCTCAAAGGCCATAAAGATGAGCCGCGCGTCAAAAGCGCGATCCACCAAGTGGAGCGGCACTGCACATTCTTCAAAATTCTGGGCTCCTATCCGAGCGGCGCATGAGACCGATCGACTACGTACCTGAATACATACGCACCCTGGTCCCGTACGCGCCGGGAAAACCGATCGAAGAGGTGGAGCGCGAGTTCGGCATACCGAACTCGGTAAAGCTGGCATCCAACGAAAATCCGCTGGGGCCGGCGCCCAAGGCGCTGGAGGCGATCGGCGCGAGACTTGGGCAGCTGCATCTTTATCCCGATGGAGATTGTTTCTATTTGAAAACGCGCTTAGCGCAGAAACTCGGCGTCGCCCCCGAACAACTTATCTTCGGCAATGGTTCCAACGAGATCATCGAGCTGGCAGCACGAACGTTTATGCGTGCCGGCGATGAAGCCATCATGGCGCGCCAGGCATTCATCGTCTATAAGCTTCTCGTCCAGGCGGTGGGTGGCATAGCCCGGCAAGTCCGGTTACGCGATTTCACGCACGATCTCGACGCCATGGCGGGTGAGATATCGCCGAAGACGAGAATGGTTTTCTTGGCCAATCCGAATAATCCCACCGGAACCATCTACCGGCGCGCTGCATGGGAACGCTTTCTCGATCGTTTGCCCGAACATGTTTTGGTCATCGCCGATGAAGCCTATTTTGAATACGTCAGTGATCCGGATTATCCGGACTCACTGCGGTATCATGACCGTGGTAAGACCATTTTGACTCTCCGGACCTTTTCCAAGATCTACGGCCTCGCTGCTTTGAGGATCGGCTATGGTGTCGCGGGAAAAGAACCGATCGAGATGATGCACCGCGTGCGCCAGCCGTTCAACGTCAATGCCGTAGCGCAATGGGCTGCGCTCGCAGCGTTGGACGATCAAGAGCACGTAACTAGAAGTCTGGAGACCAATCGCCGGGGCATGGAATTCTTGACCTCGGAATTTGAGAAACTGGGTCTGCGCCATGTGCCGAGCCAGGCGAACTTTATTTTGCTGCACGTCGGCAATGGCAATCAGGTGTACCAGCGTTTGCTCGCGGAAGGGGTCATCGTGCGACCAATGGGAGTGTACGAGTTTCCGGAGTACGTGCGGATAACCGTGGGGACCACGGAAGAGAATCGTGTTTTTATCGCAGCCTTGCGGCGCGTTATTAAGACGGCATGATCACATGCCGGTTCAAGGGTTCAAATGATCAAAGGTTCAAGGTTCCGAAATCCGAATCACGTCCCAAACTTTTGAACTTTTGAACTATTGAAACCTTTGAACGGTATTTTTCAAAGGAGTTTTCAAACGGGATGTTTCAAAAGATGGTAGTGGCGGGTGTGGGTTTAATCGGTGGTTCGCTGGCACTGGACATGCGGCGGCGTGGGCTCGTCACGGAGATTATTGGTTATGGACGCACCGAAGCCAATCTGAAAGTGGCTCGGCGAAAACGCATCATCGACAGCTATTTTTTAAAAGAGGATGAAATTCCATCCGATACCGATTTTCTCATGCTCGGCACTCCGGTTCAGACCATTGTGCCATTAACTGCGGCGTTTTTGCCGCGGTTAAGCGCGGCTGCATTGTCAGCGACGTTGGCAGCGTCAAGGGCGACATCGTGCGCGGTATGGAGAAACTGTTACCGGCCGGCATTCACTTCGTCGGCGCTCACCCGATCGCGGGCAGCGAGCAGTGGGGCGCGGAAGCGGCTCGGGAAAATCTCTTCATGGGACGGCTCTGCATTCTGACGCCAACCCGAAAGACCCATCGGGGCGCATTGAAAAAAATGGCGCACCTCTGGCGGAGCGTGGGCTCTTACGTGGAAATCATCAACGCTAACCAGCACGACCGGATTCTCGGCGTCGTCAGTCATCTGCCCCACATGGCGGCGTTCGCTTTAGTGAATGCCTTAGATCAAACGGAATTGGATGGAGTCGATCTAAAACGCTTCTGCGCCGGCGGCTTTAAAGACATTACGCGGATCGCATCGAGCCGGCCGGAACTGTGGCGCGATATATGTTTGCTCAACCGACGGGTCGTCTCCAGATCTTTGGCTACCTACATCCGCAATCTTGAGCGCTTGAAGCAGTGGATCGAGCGC
>DATACQ010000125.1:0-3764 GCA_036258955.1 Binatia bacterium | reverse complement strand
GGCGGAGCACGTCGCGCGGGGGAGAATGCTTCTCGCTGAGGGCAAGATAGACGCGGCGATAAGCGAATTCCAAAGAGCTATCAAAATGAATGCCAAGGACGGCGCAGCGCTTCTCAACCTTGCGCAAGCGTACGAACGCGGGAACCGAAACGACGAAGCCGTCGATGCCTACCGCAAGAGCATCGAGGTGGAGCCGCGCAATTTTTACGCCCACAACAACCTTGGGGTTCTTTACGACAAGCAAGGCAAATATGATGAAGCCATCGCCGAATTCCAGAGCGCTTTGACCCACCAGCCGAATGACCCTATGGCCGTAAGAAATCTCGAGACGGCCAAAAAGAACAAAGCCGCCGTGCAAGAACGCAAGAGCCAAATCACAAGAGCAATGCAAGAAGTTGAATCCAAGCCTCAGGATCCGATCCCCGCCTATCAGCTAGCCCGAGTCCATGCCTCGCACGGAAACCAAAAAACGGCCCTCGAATGGCTGGGCAAAGCCATACAACTCGGCTACAAAGATTTTACCTACATCCAAAGCGACCCTGCCTTCATCACTCTGCGCGACGAACGCGAGTTTCAGCTACTATTGTTACGGAAGTAGCACCCCATCCTCAGGTTATTCTCCGCAGCAGCGCGTGATCTAAGTTCTAGCTCGCTTCCGATCTGCGTGTATCTTCCTTGACGTTTAACTTCACATGATCGCGTGAGTTAAACGTTTTAATCCGCTCTAGTTTTCTCGTTCGGTGGCGCTTCGATGTGCTGGACAATTACGATTTCCGGCGCTTCTAGGAGTATTAAGGAACAGCCGGGAGCGCGGACACATTGAAGTAACTGGAGAGATATGCGGCCGCCTCGCATATGTAGTTTGAACATGCGTAAAGTTTGAAGAAACAGATCAATGCCCTCTTGACATGCCCAAGCCGGAAGAATAATTTGCCGCCCGGACAGGAGGCGTGCATTGATTACTGCAACGGGACGCGGCTTCTCTCTAATCGAACTCATCATCACGCTCGCCATTCTCGGAATACTGGCGGCGATCGCCCTACCGGCCTGGAACAGGATTCTTACCTCCTTTCGTCTGTCGAGTTCGGCTCGCCTGATTCAGTCAGAGCTGCAAAGCCTTAAATTTCGTTCAGCTGCCGAAAGCGCGAGCTTCCGGCTCCTCTACGGTGCGTTCGCCAACGATTTCGAGATTCAACGCGAGGGTAAGACTCTGGCGATCAAACCACTGGCCGAGGGTATTTCGATCGCTAGAGCCGGCGTCGTAACGTTTTCCCCGCGCGGTACCGCGAATGGAAACCGCGTGCGGCTGATGAGCCGGGATGGCTCGTGTCAGCAGGTCGTAGTAAGTCAAACCGGGCGCATGCGCACGTGCAAGGCCGCGTGCGGCCAGGATTGTTAAACGCGATGCGGCGCTTGTGTCGACGGTTATCGCGGCATCACGGGTACACGTTCAACGAGATTTTGGTCGCTATGGCGCTCACCGGAGTCGCTGTGCTTGGTTACTCTGCAACAACGCTTACTGTGATCCGTGGGAACCGCACCAGCGAGAGCTTCACTATCGCGGTGAACTTGGCGCAGGACAAAATGGAACAGTTGAAAGGTGAGGGTCGGCTCGTTAACGCAAATCACTGTCCAGCAGCCGGCGACATCGGGATTACTGCTACAGGCCTGGCGGGAGGAAAATTCAATCGGTGCTGGAGAATCGTGGACTCGACGTTAGCGGCGAATCTAAAGCAGATCGATGTGACCGTCGAGTGGCATGACACGGACCGCCGCGCTGTAACATTGACCACCTTGATCTTTCAGCAGTGAGGGACAATGCCTGTCATCAATCGTAATGAAGGTGTGACTCTCATCGAACAGCTCATGTCCTTGCTGCTCGGCTCAGTCATCATCGCCGCCGTTTACAGTTTTTACCGCACGCAGCTTTTGCAAACGATGGTTCAGGAGACCAAGACGGCAACATTGGAAGACGCCAGGGGTGCTCTAGATATCATTGTTCGCGATCTGAAGAATGCCGGTTCCTGGTCCGGTAGTATTGCGCCCGGTGAAACCGGCACGGCGGACGATCCCGACGTTGATTCGGACGCTACGTGCAATAGAGTTTACGCTGCAACGCCGGCCAAGATTCACGTCCAGATGGATTTGAACGGAAATGGGAACTGCGCCGATGTCGACCCGCGCGAGAATATTCGTTATGAGCTGACGGGCTCGACCGCGACCTGTAGCGGCACCAAGATCATCCGGCGGAACGGAGACTGCCTGGTTGCCAATGTCACTACTCCGCTCACAGGTAAACTGTTCACATTTTTCGATGCGTCAGGAGCGGATCTGGGGAGCACGCCGCCTTTAAGGATGATCAAGCGGGTCGGTATCGCGTTCGCCGTGCGCGCAAGACATCCAGACGCTCGCGCCAACACCCATATTAAGTCCGAGCTTTCCACAAGCGTAGAGTTGCGCAATGACGAGCGCGACTAATGGCGTTCATCACATAAACGAGGAGCGGGGACTGATTTTGATCACCGTGCTGCTTCTCCTTTCGCTGCTGATGGCGGCAGGACTAGGCGCAGTGGTTTCGGTACAGAACGATCTTCGCATGACGGCCAATCTGCGCACAGGAGCCGGTGCTGCTTACCTTGCGGATGCCGGCATCGAATGGGGCAAGCAGCGCTTCGCCGCCGCAACAACGATGCCGCCTATCCTCGCGGATGAAGTCCAAAACTTACCTCAAGGCTCGTACGCGGTATCCTTTCTTTCCTCGAATCAGACTACCCCGCTTAGCGCAGCCGTGGTGCTCAGATCCGTGGGAACCGTGAAGCAGGCGACGCAAACGATCACGGCGCGGGTCCTCAAAACGTATGACTTGGCGGATGCCGCCCTAGTGCTTAGGGGAAACGCCCGAGGTATCAACTTTGCCGGCGACTCTTTCTCTTTTTCTGGGCTAGATCATGACCTGAACACGCGGGCGCCGATCACCGGACCGCCGCCGCGCGCGGCCATAACCGTGGGAGCTAGCGCTGCACTTAATCAGGTGGAAGACGCCTTGAATATTGTTCAACGTGCAAACATTCTCGGCGACCACGCAGACAGAGCGGTTGCGCTCAGCCAACAACTTCCGGAACAGCAGATAACTCGGATCGCAAGCGATCTATGCGCTGCGCCGAATGCGATTGTCCTGCCCATGCCGAGCTCGGGGAATCTCCTGGTTTCGAGCGAGACTCTGGGCACTCGGGCGGCCCCGCAGCTTTATTGTATCACGGGGCTGCCGGGCAGCGACGACTCGGTTGTTTTTACCGGAAATACCGCGGGCGCGGGCGTTTTGGTAATCCGAGACGCTGAGCTGGTTCTTGCCGGCAACTTTCGCTGGGAAGGCTGGGTGATTGTTTCCGGCAGCGATGTCGGCTTCCGTGTCTCTGAACCGGCTCACAAGGAGATTTTTGGCGCGTTGATCGTCGCTGAATCGGGTAATGCTACCGGTACCGGTCCCGCAACGGTGGATATCCAAGGGTCCTTGCATCTAGTTTTTAGCCGCGCTGCGTTCAGTTTGGCGGCTCCGCTGGTCCCGCCGGCAACGTTGAATGCGATTTATCCGTCACTGCCGATCTTTTTGAAGCAGGATTACTGGCGCTCGATAAATCCATAAGATCGCGAATTGTTTGAGAATGGCTTGCAAATGTCAAGTTTACTTCGCAACTGGAAGATGTTAAGTCTTCCACGTGCGGGTGTCGCCCTGACGTCGGGTTAAATCACTCATCCGAGTGCTG
>DATACQ010000124.1:0-3573 GCA_036258955.1 Binatia bacterium | reverse complement strand
CACGGGGCCAATCAACGGACGCTTCGCGCTCGCCCCAGGAATCAAATGCCGCGGCGGCGCGCTGCAGATCTTTTGTCGTATGGGCGAGCGAGAGGAACATCGCCTCGAACGGAGAAGGCGGGAGATAGACGCCGCGGGCGAGCATGCCTTTAAAAAAGCGCACAAACTGTTCGCGATCGGCTTTCCTGGCCTGATCGGCGTCAGTGACGTGATCGACACCGAAGAAAACCGTCAACATCGAACCAACCCGGTTAATCGTAGCCGGAATTCCATGAGCCGTTAAGCTTTGCTTGAAAGCGCGCTCCAAGTATTTGCCGCTACTTTCGAGCCGTTCATAGGTCCCGCGGCGGCGCAGCAACTGCAAAGTTACTAATCCGCTGCTCACCGCCAGCGGATTTCCCGATAGCGTGCCCGCCTGGTAAACCGGCCCTTCGGGCGCGAGAAGGTCCATGATCTCGCGGCCGCCGCCAAAAGCAGCGAGCGGGAGCCCGCCACCCAAAACTTTTCCCAAACAGGTGATGTCCGGCGCGATGCCGTACAACGCCTGAGCACCTCCGAGTGCCACGCGGAATCCTGTAATCACCTCGTCGAAAATTAACAGCGCGCCATGCTCTTGCGTTAACTTGCGCAGCCCCGCCAAAAAACCCGCCGCGGGAGGTATGAGACCCATATTGCCGCAGATGGGCTCGACGATTGCTGCAGCAATTTTGTTCGGGTAGCGCTCGAACAATCTTTCGACCGAACTGAGATCGTTAAATCTTGCCAGCAGCGTTTCTTTGGCAAAACCGAGAGGTACTCCGGGGCTATCGGGCAAACCAAGAGTGGCGATCCCGGAACCAGCCTTGACCAGGAGACCGTCAGCGTGGCCGTGATAGCAGCCGTCAAATTTAATGATCTTAGAACGTTGCGTGTAGGCTCGCGCCAGGCGCAGTGCGGACATGGTTGCTTCCGTTCCGGAACTTACCAGTCTTACCTTGGTAATCGACGGAAAGAACTCGCAAATGAGTTCCGCAAGGCGCACTTCATTTTCGGTCGGGGCGCCGAAAGTTGTGCCGCGCGCCGCGGTTTTCACAATCGCTTTGGTTACTGTCGGATGAGCATGACCGAGAATCGCCGGCCCCCACGAAGCAACGAGGTCAAGAAGTTTCTTGCCTTCTGCATCGAAAACGTACGGCCCCTTTGCCCGCGCAATGAAGAGCGGTTTTGCGCCCACCGCTTTCCACGCGCGCACGGGACTGTTGACGCCACCGGGTATTTTTTGAACGGCGCGATCAAAAAGCGATTTATTTTTGTCTCTGTACATGAGTGAGTTCACGTAACATCGCACTCCATTGCTGTCAATCGCGCGCCATCAAAAGGAAAATTTTTTCTTGAAATTTTTCTATTGCAAAGAAAAGTGAAAAGGATTATTACAGTCGCTTTCGCACGCCCGCACGAGAAATTTTATCACGCATGTCTCTTCAAGGTAGTGCGCCGTTGCTTCTCGTGTGTTGGTAAAATGCCGGTTGATCTTTTTCTGTTATTAGGGTTGGTCGAACGCGTTCCATCAATACGTTTTAATTGATGTTTTCTACTTATCCACAGGTGTGGATAAACTTGTTTGTAAGTTTCTAGACTGCTTCTAAAAACAATACGGTTCTCGATGCTGGTGCAGAACATGGATAATGTCTGGCTGGAAATTAGCGCTCGCTTGCGCGAGCGCTTGGGAAAGCAAAATTTTGAATCGTGGATCAAGCCGGTTCGCTTTGTTTCACGGCAGAAGAATGAATTTATTCTTCACGTGCCCAACAAACTCCACTACGAGTGGATCAAAGAACATTTTTCGGAGAGCATCGAAGAGGCGGCAACGTCGGTGTGTGGCAGCGCGACCAAGGTCACGCTCCAGGTGGACCAGTTATCGTTGCTCGATGAACCGGTGTCCGTTCCGGAAAAGAAACCCGAGGCGGAGCGGGAAAAGTCTTCACGCCAGAATAGTCTGCTCCCGGAATATACCTTTGCCAATTTCGTCATCGGCGCAAGCAATCAATTCGCTCACGCGGCCTCGCTAGCCGTGGCGAATCAGCCGGGAGAAACCTACAATCCTTTGTTTATTTACGGCGGAGTCGGCCTGGGAAAAACCCACCTGGTTAACGCAATCGGCCACAGAGCGGCCACCAAAAGACCGGCTAAGAAGATCCTCTATCTAAGTTCCGAGTCCTTCATGAACGAGCTCATCGGGTCGATTCGCCGGGACCGGATGGACGAATTTAAAAAGAAGTTTCGCAATATCGACCTGCTGATCGTTGACGATGTCCAGTTCATCGGCGGCAAGGAGCGAACCCAGGAGGAGTTTTTTCATACTTTTAATTCGCTTTACGAATCACACAAGCAGATCGTCATCACCGCAGATAAGTTCCCTAAGGATATTCCCGGTCTCGAAGACAGATTACGGAACCGCTTCGAGTGGGGATTGATCGCCGATATCCAGCCGCCCGATATGGAAACGAGAGTGGCGATTCTCCAGAAAAAAGCCGAAAACTTAAAGGTGCAACTACCGCACGAGGTGGCGGTTTTCTTGGCCACGCATATCGATTCGAATGTGCGCGAACTTGAAGGGTCGCTTACGCGCTTGGGCGCGTTCGCCTCTCTCACCAAGACGCCCATTACGCTCGAGCTTACGAAAGACGTTTTGCGCAATACCCTAAAGGGGGCCGAAAAAGACATCACGATCGAAAGCATTCAAAAGACCATCTGCGATCACTACCATATAAAGATAGGCGACTTGAAGGCGAAACGCAGAACCAAGAATATTGCTTTACCGCGTCAGGTAGCCATGTACCTTTGCCGTAAACACACGGAAATCTCTTTTCCTTCCATCGGCGATAAGTTCGGCGGCCGGGATCACTCGACGGTAATTCACGCTTCAAAAAACATCGAGCAGAAGATCAAGGCTGACCCCTACATGCAATCCACGATCGAAATCCTTGAACGGAACTTGAATATTCGCAAATAGCTGTGAATAATCTGTTAGCAAACGTGTTAACGGGTGTGGACTAATTTCTCGAATCGTCAGCTTCACTGCGAATTGTGTGCACAACGACAATACTCGGAGGGAATGATCCACAGCGCAAATCGTTGCCGATAAAGGTTTATTTCGGTTATCCGCATTATCAACAGCTCCTAACACAACTACTATTATTTAATGACTTAAGGAAGAAGAAGACATGTCACAGCAACGGTCGTACGTGAGGCACTATGGAAATAAAAGCTAAGCGAGGAGATCTTCTCGCGACGCTTTATTGGGCATCCAGCATCGTCGAACGCCGTAATACGATGCCAATTCTAGCGAATGCCTTGATCGACGCGCAAAAGGGGAGCATTCAACTCGCCGCCACGGATTTGGAAGTAGGTGTGCGCGGCGTCGTGGACGGAGAAGTTGTAAAACCCGGCACATTGACGGTTAACGCAAAAAAACTTTATGAGATCATACGAGAGATACCGACCGAACAAGTCCAATTAAAACGCCTGGAGAATGACTGGGTCGAAATTCGAAGCGGTAAATCGATATTCAAAATCGTCGGCATGGATGCGCGC
>DATACQ010000123.1:0-1574 GCA_036258955.1 Binatia bacterium | reverse complement strand
GTATACGGGAATACGGTGACGTCGGAGGCGATTTGCGCGTTCGCTTCAATATGAGCGAGCGGGCTGATACCGGCTGCGTATTGCGGCTTCGGATTGAATAACTGATGAATCTTTGCGAAGGCGAAATACGGATCGGCAACTTCGAGGTAATTCCTGTTTTGCCGATGGGCAGGATCCCGGGCGACAACGTTAGGTGCGACGATGATCGCGCTTGCCCGGCAACCGGCTAAATGCGAGTAGTAGCGCAGGTTGGCCAAAAACGTAATCTCACCCGGTCCGGCCTCTTCGATGGATGCGACCCGGTGAAGCTTGACCGCCCCGTCACCGACGACATCTCCTCCGACTTCCCGAGCCAGTTCGGCGAGCGTCTTGAATAGTGCTGTCACTTGGTTCGTTTGTTGTAGGTTTCGATAACCTTATGGGTAATATCGATACCTTGATCGTGGTACAAGATCTGCGAGCGTTCGAAGATCAGAGTAAATTTTTCCGCTTTACCGATTTCGCCAACAATTTGCTGGAGCTCTTTAAGAATGTCGCTGGTCATTTCTCCTTCTTTCTGGCGGAGCTCCTGCTGGTGATCCTGTCCGGTGCGCTGGTATTGCAGATAGCGTCTCTGTAACTCGGCTTCGAGATTGCGCCGTTCGTCTTCCTTGAGCAGCGGCCCTTTTTTGTCGAAATCAGATTTGAGCCTTTCCAGCTCCTGCTTTTCTTTCAGCAGGTCCGACTCGGCCTTCTTTACCTGAGCGTCGAAACGCGCTTTGGCTTTTTTTCCTGCGGCCGATTCCGTGATGGCCTTTTGAATGTCGATAAACCCAATCTTTATTTTCTCCTGCGCTGACACAAGCGCCGGCGAAAGGGCCAGCACGACTCCTACCAGCCAATGCTTCACATAAACCTCCGGTACTGAGTGTTCAAATTTGAAAGCTGTGAAACCTGCGGGAATTATTGCCCCACGGAGAACCCGATGGCAGAGGTTTCATCGCCAGGTAGCTTATTGAGAGGGAAGCCGAGCTCAACCCGAAGCGGCCCAAAAGGTGACATCCAACGCCCGCCAATACCGACCGAGCGCCGGAAGTCGGAGAAGCTAAAATCGCCCACGCTAAATGCATTGCCGATGTCGAAAAAAGCCACGCCTCGCAAACCGTATTGCTCCATAAGTGGAAAGGTAAGCTCGGCGTTGAAAACGGCGGCTTGATCGCCGCCGATGACGTCCGTGGTGCAGCGCTGGACCGGTGGATTTCCCTGCGGGCTGCAACTCCTCTCCCTAGGTCCTATGCTGCGCTCGGCGAAGCCGCGCACAGAATTCATCCCGCCGAGAAAGTAGCGTTCGAATAGCGGCAAGTCTTTTTCGCCATTGGCCCGTTCCGCCAACCCCAGACCATGGCCCAAACTTCCGCCAAGCGCCAAAACGTAAGCCCCACCCCAGTTGGGATCCTTTATCAGCGGGTAATGCCAGCGCGCGTTGAAATCGGATTTGATGAAGCGGTTGTCGCCGCCCAGTCCGGCGAATTTAACGCTGAACGCGGATTTCGTACCTTCTGTAGGATTGAAGAAGTGATCGCGGCTATCGTAAG
>DATACQ010000122.1:0-1657 GCA_036258955.1 Binatia bacterium | reverse complement strand
GTTTCGCGTGACCGCAGTGCACCACCTGACCCCAGGTAACAAGCGCGGATTCATGCAGACGAAAATGAAAAATCTGCGCACCGGCATCGGCACCGAATACAAATTTCGCTCGGAAGATCGGGTCGATCAAGCAATCCTGGAGAATCGCCAAATGCAATATCTCTATGCCGAGGGCGATCTCCACACCTTCATGGATACTGAGAACTACGAGCAGATCACTCTAAGTGCGGAGGAGATCGGCGATCTCTTGCCCTTCCTCTTACCCAATTCTATCGTGGGGATCGAGTTCCACGACAACAAGCCCGTAGGCATCAACCCGCCCGCGACTGTAGAGCTGGAGGTCATCGATACTGAACCCTCCATGAAAGGCGCTACGGCGAGCGCTTCTTATAAGCCTGCGAAGCTAGAAACCGGTGTGACAGTTCAGGTGCCGCCGTTCATTCAAATCGGCGACAAAGTCCGCGTCGATCCCACCGACGGAACATATTTGGAACGGGTTAAGTAGCTTTAATTCTGGCCAAAACCTCTTTCACCTGACGCTCTAGGTGGTCGATATTGCCTTCGTTCTCGATTACATAATCGGCTAGGCGGCGCTTCTCTTCGAGGCTCATTTGGGCCGTAATGTGCTTCTCTGCTTCGGATTCCGCGAGCCCGTCTCGTTCTCTTAAGCGCCTTTTCTGAGTAGCAACATCAGCAGCGACCAACACAACGGGGCGCAAAGAAGCCTGCAAGTTCCCCTCGAATAAGAGAGGTACTTCATACACGACGATTTCGGAACCTGACGCAGCATGCTCCTGGATGCGCTTTTGAGCCAGCGCGCGAACCCGCGGGTGGATAATAGCTTCGAGTTTTTTTCGCGTCTCGGGATTGTTAAAAACAATAGTGCGGAGTTTCTGACGATCGACGGTTTGGTCCGCTTGTAGAGCTTCGGCGCCAAAGGCCTCGACAATTTCCTTCCAACCCGGCGTGCCGGGTTGCACGACTTCCCGAGCGAGTTCATCGGCATTGACAATCGCCGCGCCGAGCCGCCGCAATATCGCCGCAACAGTGCTTTTCCCAGATGCTATGCCGCCGGTAAGGCCGATTAACTTCACGGCTCAGTAATGGCAAAATAGTCTTAGAGTTTCAATGAATTATTTGCACGTCCATTTAGGGAACGGAGTGAAAAGCCATGCCACGAGTCGTCATCTATACAACCAGCTACTGCCCCTATTGCTTCAGAGCCAAACTTCTGTTGCGCTCGAAGAATATTACCTTCGAAGAGATAGATGTGACCGATGATCCTCAGCAGCGCGCGGAAATGGAACGGCTATCACGCCGACACACCGTGCCGCAAATCTTTATCGACGGCAAATCCATCGGAGGGTATGACGATGCCCAACGTTTGGAGAATGCGGGAAAGCTCGATGAAATGCTTGGTCTCACTGCTACCTAAAGAGCTTCCAGACAGTGCACGAGGTTAATCGCTCCTCAAGTGAACCCTTTTCAAACGAACGTTCAAAGCCGCTTCTGCAGCTGGTAGACAAGGTGGCGGAGTTAACAAACGTGGAGCGGCGCGAGTCGTATTTACCTTTGCAGGGAAAGGCTTACACCGGGGCATGAAGGACGTCCCGGCACTCTTTCGTCAGCGGCCTTGCCTAACTACGAGCCGCAGACC
>DATACQ010000121.1:0-2872 GCA_036258955.1 Binatia bacterium | reverse complement strand
AACGCGCTTTCGAGCCAAGACTCGGCAGTCGGTCCTGCGGAGTTGAATCTATTCCGCGAGGTTTTAGCGAACGCGAAGTCTTCTACCGAGGCCTGGAACGGAAAACTCTATTTCGTTTATCTTCCGGAGTGGGATCGCTATGGCCGGCCTGAGTCTGCCAATAAGCATCGCGAAGCCGTTCTTAGATTTGTAGAAGAGCTGAATATTCCCGTCGTTGATCTCGATCGGGCTTTCCAGGCTCGCGGGGATCCACTGTCCTTATTCCCCTTTCGTCGGTTTGGCCACTACAATGAAGAAGGGAACAGAGTGGTCGCGGAAACGGTCCTGGCGCAAATCGCCCCTGAGGCTAAGGAGTGACTCAGTCTTACGATCCTTGTTTTCGGGCGCTTGTCGCTAAGCTCTGCTTCAAGCCGCCGGAGACCATGAAAGAACCAAAAATGTCAGCAAGTACTAATAAGGCCGAACGGTTTGCTGACATCGTTTTGAGCGCAGGCGCCGTTTGCTGCATCCTTGTATTGCTCTACGTTTTCTACGGATATGGGTGGAGCGGGCAAAAACAGTTTTCCAGCCCAGTTGGTATGTTCGCGTACTATCTAATTCCGGGCACCTTAGCCGCTTTATGGCTTGCATGTTTGCGATTAAGGAGGGAATACAAGATCAACCTTGCTGTCCTTTCACTTTCAACTTTTGCATCGCTCTATGGCGCAGAGCTGTTTCTGACTTTTGCGGGCGCACCCATTTTCCCACCGGGAGCTCTCACCGGCCCTGGTAATGCGAGAAGTGAAAGGGAAAAGGCCGCAATTGTCAGAATGGCAAAACAGTTTGGCGTTGAGTTTGACACGCGCAGTAAGATCGAGGTCATCGATGATTTGCGCCGGCAAGGCGTTGATGCGGTTCCAAATGTGTTTCCTCGCGGCCTGCTAGAGGAGCAGGAGGACGGATCATTAAGATCGGCTATTCGCATCGGTACTGCCGAGATCTTGCCGCTGGGAGGTATTTCCAACAAGGTTACAGTTTTGTGTAATGAGACGGGTGCTTATACGATTTATCACAGCGATGAGCACGGTTTTCACAATCCTGCGGGTATCTGGAGTCTCGATCGGCTCCACCTGGCTGCCGTGGGTGATTCCTTCGCACACGGCGCCTGCGTCTCGCCCGACCGAAACTTTATCGCTCATCTCCGCATGAGCTATCCGGCGACTTTGAACCTGTCCATGTCAGGCAACGGTCCTTTGCTGGAATTGGCTTCTCTAAAGGAATATCTGCCGCGCTTTATGCCAGAAATAGTCCTGTGGTTCTATTTCGAAGGAAATGACCTGGGTGAGTTAACACGCAAAATGAAGAGTCCTTTGCTCAACTCTTACCTGGAAGAAGATTTCAGCCAGGGTCTGCGTGCTCGACAGGTCGAAATCGATGAGGCGCTTTTGGAATACGTCCAGACAGAAAAGCTCTTGGAAATTGAACGGCAGGAAGCCGCCCGTCAAAAAAGCGGGATCGACATTTTTGTCCTTAAAGAGATCGTGAAGGTAAGCGCACTACGTGAAAAGTTGGGATTCGTGTACGGTGATGCGTTGTCCAATCATAGTACGGCGGGCACGATAGATGCGGTGAATACATTGGGAGAGATTCTGTCGGAGGCAAAAGCGTCTGTCGAGGCGTGGGACGGACAACTCTATGTCGTCTATCTCCCGGAGTGGGATCGTTACGCCCGGCCTGAGTTTGCCAACAAAGATCGGGAACGGGTTCTGAGAATGTTAGAAACGCTCAATATTCCCGTCATTGATCTTCATCCCGCTTTTCACGCGCACGCCGATCCATTATCATTATTCCCCTTTCGGCGGTTTGGCCATTACAATGAAGAAGGCAATCGGGTGGTAGCGGACACCGTACTACGATCCATTAGTGTAAAAACCGTTCTTCTCCAATCCGAGTCTTAGCGTTGACACGTCACATTAGTCCGTCTGAGACTCTTTGCGTCCAGCGTAGCGAAACGGCACCCTTGCAGCCATCGTGGTCTCGAGCTTTCGTAGCAAGTGCGTCAGTCTCGGTACTCGAGCAACAGCAATGATCACTGATCTACTAACCATTGTAATCCCAACCCGAAATCGCCCGGAATTCCTAGAGTTGTGTTTGCGGTCCGTTTTCGACTGGCAGGAGACGGTCCCGAACGTCATTGTCTCGGACAACTCAACTTTCGATGTAGACGCCATACAGGCGCTGAGAAAGCGCTACGGCTTCTCATACGTCAGGCAGTCGGGTCAGTTGTGCATGACGGATCATCACAACGCGTGTCTGAATCTGCCGCGGACACCCTGGGCTTTGCTGCTTCACGATGACGACGAACTGAGTCCAAATATTTTGCCCCGGCTGGAATCCTATTTAGCGAGTTGTGAGGATGCCGGGCTGGTAGTTGGTGGAACTCAATGGATTGATCAAAATGGAAAGTCGGACGGCGTTTGGATTCCGGATACTGATGGCACCTTCAGAGGGGAAGAAGGTGTCCTGCGGCTTGGGTTGGATTTTCAGGCCTATCCTCCTAGCTGCATCTGGAATCTTGAAGCGTTTCGTCAGGCTGGCGCATTTCCCGACGCCAACGGCGCTAGCGCTGACTACACGTTAACGCTCCGCGTGGCCTATGTACACGGCGTCAAATTCGTCCCTACGGTTGTCGGTCGGTACCGCATTGGAAGCCAACAGGCGACTGACTACTCCACGCCGGAACGAGCCGAGGCCACCCTCGATCTTTCTATCAAAATGGCGCAACTGACCAGAAATATTGGCGTGTCACGGGAGGTGGCAGACCAGTTGGTGGATTATATGACGTGGTGGATATTTCGCATCGTTGCCGCCAGTCTGCTGGATTCCCATCCGT
>DATACQ010000120.1:0-3951 GCA_036258955.1 Binatia bacterium | reverse complement strand
GTCGATTTAAAATCCTGAATCTTCAACTTTGAACCTTTAACAAACTAGCACTAGCACTAGCCGGGATTTTTCACGGTCGGGGAAAACTTGTGACACAGTGTTCAGTCCGAGGGAGCAGCCTCGAAGAGAGCGGACACGGGAGTACACAAGTGCGCCGACTTGTTCACCTTCGCCGCGAATTGCGTTTCGCTCAACGGCTGCCGTAACAAGAATATTTGCCGTCCTCCTCAAGGTACAACTCTATTGGCCGCGATCAGAGAGGCTGTTTCATCGGACAAAATCCCGTGAACAATTCGGACTAATAGAGCGCTCCGGGGTTCAATATATTGTTGGGATCCACTAGTTGCTTAATTTCTTTGACCATCTCGTACAAATTACCCAGCCTTTGATAGGGCACCGGTCCCTTAGTGCTAAGCGTCGGCGCGGTCCAGACGACGCCGCGCTCGTTACTGAACTGCTGCACCAAACCCATCCATTTGCGCAGCTTGCCGACGTCTTCGTCGTCGTAGGGATTGTAGAAGACGAAGTATTCTTCCTTGATCGCGAGATCGCGGGTAACGTAGCTGTCGTGCTGCGGCGAATGTTCGGGATTCCATAGACCGGCTTCTCTCTTAGCGGCTTCGTCGAGGTCGTACATCTCTTTGAGGAAGGTCAGGGGGTACATTTTCGAAGTCACTGCAAACATGCCGCTGTGGCGCACCACTGAACCACACCAGCCATCAGGGCCCATGATATGCCAATCGGGCCATCCATGGAGCCCATGCTCCTGCGCTTTGGCCCCCATCGCTTTTTCGGCGATTTCCGGCACATCCACACCGCCGGCGTCCTCGTAAATGCGCCGCATGCGTTTCTCCTTGAACGCCAGCTCCTCGGCGTCGCGCGCCATCAACATGGTTTTGAAAAAAAACCAACCGCTATCCGGAATCTTGCTCCTATCGTACAGCCCCTCCTCCATAGGCCAATGGTACTGCCAGCGATCCGTGAAATGAATATCGTAGACGACTTCGCCGCGCACGAGTTGCATGAGCGCGTCTTGCGCGTTATGCAACTGATCGCGACGAAAAACGTAACAGTAATCGTGCAACCACTCGCGCCTGCCCTCAATCGCACGCAGGCAAACCTTCGTAATCAGTCCCATAGAGCCGGCGGCTAATGTAAAAAGCCCAAGAAGATCCGGCAGATGAATCCACTTTTGAAACGGCCCGAAGGTGGTTCCTTCGTTGGCGAGCGCCCCTAACCTGATGGTTTCGCCGCTGGCGAGAACCACCTCGAGGCCGAGCACCATGTCCGCGATCCAGCCATAACGACTCATGCCGTAACCGATGCCGCCCTTGTTGATCATCGCACCGATCACCACGGCCGGCCCATAGGTGCCAAAATTGGGCAGCATTAAGCCATGCTGGCGTAGCGCGTGATGGATCGCATATACGCTCGCACCGCCTTCGGCGACGACATACTGCATCGTCGGGTTCACTTCCAGGATCTTATCCATGCCCAGCATGTCGAGGAGCAGGCCGCCCTTTAACGGTGAACTGATGCCCATCCCCACGCCACCTTTGGCGACGATTGGGATCTTGTGCTCGTTGGCGAACTTGAGGATCTTCGCGATCGCATGATTGCCTTGCTGGTCGGAATCGATCCGCACGATCACATCCGGGAGCGCCCGGTAAGCGCCATAGGCGAGTGTATGTTGGTAGTTGATCTTGTCGATCGGATTGGTGGAGACGAAGCGCGGCCCCACAATCTCTTTCAACCTGGCGACGATCTCATCGACAGTGAGCATGGCGTGACTAGCGGATAATCATCGTTGCTAGGAGCGATTGTATATTGCTTGACAAACCTGAAAGGCAAGACGCACGCGGGTGTTTCGGGTTTCGAGTCTCGGGTTTCGGGTTGGACTCGAAACTCAAAACGCGAAACTCGAAACGGCGCGTGCACCCAGCTACAACTGCAGATGGCTGCCGCCGGTTATCAATATATGGCTGCCGGTAAGCATGCTTGCTTCCTCGCTTGCGAGAAAAGCGACAGCGCCGGCGACGTCCTCCGGGTAGAGATGCTTTTTCAGCGGACGGGTTTCCTTCACCCGTTCGCGGTACGCTTCGGGCATGATCAGCGACGCATCGGTTAACGTAAAAGCCGGCGTGACCACGTTGACGGCAATCCCCAACGGGCCAAGCTCGATCGCCATAGTATTGGCCATGGACTCCAGCGCGGATTTGGCAGCGGCGTAAGCCCCCATCCTCGGGAGCGGCTGCTGTGCCAGGCGCGTGCTGATGACAATGACCTTGCCGGCTTTTTTCTCAACCATCCCCGGCAGGCAGGCTTTCACGCAAAAGTGAAATGCCGAAAGCTCGTGTTCCACGGCTTCGTGCAGCTTCTCCCATGGCAACTCGTGCAGCGGTCCGAGGTGGAATGGAAAGTAGGCGTTGTTAACCAGAACGTCGATGCTCGAAAATTTATCCTGCGCCGCACTCACCATCGCCTGCACCTGATCCTGCCGTCTTACGTCGGCCTGCAACACCACGCCGCGACCGCCGTCCTTTTCAATATCGCGCAGAACCGCAACGGCGGCTTCTTTGTTCTGGTAGTAGTTAACGACCACGGCGGCGCCCGCGTGGGCGAGCCGTTTGGCCGCGGCCGCGCCGATGCCGCGGCTCGAGCCCGTGATTAGTGCAGTCTTACCATCGAGAAGTTTTTGGTTTGATGCGGCCATGGAACGGGATCGCACTACTGTTCACTAAAGGTCCGCACTATATAGCGACTTGGTCTTCCGCCGCGCCCTTTTCGTATTTAGCAGCATTGTTCTTGAATGACAGAAATTTCATCTTCACGTAGGGCGAGCTGTAGCCGTTGAGAATTCGGTCGATCCTGCCGGGCTTGCTATAGAAGGATTGAAATGCCCAGCCGGTCAGCTCGCCCAGTTTTTGCCGGGTGAGATGCTTGGTCGGCATCACGCAGTGCTCGAGATCGTAAAGGCTCAGATTATCGACCTCGATGAGATTGTTCTTGACTGCGGCTTTATAAATTGGCGAGCCGGGAATTGGATTGAGCACCTGAATCATGACGATATCGGGGTCGATCTCGTCCACCGCCTTGGCGCGTTGGCGGATCTTCGCTTCGTCGTCTTCCCAGAACCCGTTCAAATAGGTAGATATGGTTGAAATATCGTTCTGGCGCAGGAACTGGATCAGCTCCTTCAATTCTTTCACCCCGACTCTCATCGGCCCCTTGCGCGCCTCAGCAATCTCTTCGTCGGTGCCGCCATCGATGCCTATGAGAACCTGGTATAGACCGACTTTGCGCAGCCGCGGCATCAGGTCCGCATCTCGAATAAGGTTCTGCGCGCGGCTCAGGCAGAACCAGCTCATATCGAGCTTCTTTTCCTCCAGCGCTTCAACCAGATCGACCATTTTTTGCCGGTCCGAATTGAAGTCGTCGTCCATGAAAGTCAGCGCCTTGACGCCATAGGTCTTGTTCAACAGCTCCATTTCGTCCGCCACGGCTTTGCCGCCGCGCGTCCGATGCGAGCTGAAGTCACGGGGGCTTCGTGGATCCACCAGCCACCACTCGTAACAGAAGTGGCAGGCGCCCTCGCAACCTCGCGAAGTAACGGCTTCATTGTAATTCGGAATGACCGAGTAGCCGTAGTACTTATCCATCGGGAAAAGATCGTACGCCGGCATCGGCAGCTCGTCCAAGTCTTGAATCATCGGCCGCTGCGCGTTCAGAATGATTTCGCCGCCATTTCTCCAGGTGAGTCCTTTGATATCGGCAAACTTCGGCGCCGGCCCTTTGAGCTCCTCCAGCAGCTCGCACAATGTGTGCTCGTTATCACCGAAAACGCCGACGATGGCGAAGTCGAGTTGGGGATTGTCCGTCATGATGTTCTGCGGCACAGCCGTATACATCAACCCGCCGCCGATGGTGATCGTTTGCGGCGCGATTTCTTTG
>DATACQ010000119.1:0-6827 GCA_036258955.1 Binatia bacterium | reverse complement strand
GAGAAAGAATTGAAAATCAGCCACAGCCAGGCGGGTTCGTTCTTCTTCTTGATTTCCGCCGGTTACCTGCTCGGCCTGTTAGGTTCTGCTTTTCTGGCTTCCCGATCTACACACAAGGCAACGATTGTCGCTTCCAGCAGCGGTGTCGGAGTCGCGCTGTTAGTGGTTTGCTCAGCTGATAGTCTCTGGCCGATTCGAGTTGCCTTGTTGGCCGTCGGTTTTGCGGCCGGCCTATACATGCCCTCAGCGATCGCTACGATTACCTCATTGATCGCTCAACCGCATTGGGGTAAAGCGATTGCAGTTCATGAGCTAGCTCCGAATATCGCGTTTTTTACCGCGCCGTTTCTTGCCGAACTGTTCCTTCATTTTTCAAGCTGGCGCATGGCTTTGGGTTTTCTCGGCGCAGCTTCGCTCTGCCTGAGCTTCGGTTATTTGCGTTTCGGCCGAGGCGGCGAGTTCGCCGGCGAGTCGCCGGCCTCTGGAGCTTTCGGAATCCTGGCGCGTACCCCAGCCTTTTGGCTTATGATTGTTATGTTCGGCCTAGGGGTTGGGTCAACCGTCGGAGTCTATGCCATGCTGCCGCTCTATCTGGTTAGCGAACGGCACATCGACTCCAGCTGGGCTAACACGGTGGTCGCGCTTTCACGCTCCTATGGACCGGTTTTTGGCCTGTTGGGCGGCTGGGTGTCCGACAAGCTCGGGCCGAAACAGACGATGGTGATCAGTTTAGTTCTCACGGGCATTTTTACTCTGTTGCTCGGTCCCGCGCCCAACGACTGGATCAGCGCGATGGTCCTGCTGCAACCCACAGTCGCTGTATGGTTCTTCCCTGCGGGTTTTGCCGCTCTTGCGATGATCACACCGGCCAAGGCGCGCAACCTTTCCGTCGGGTTCACGGTTCCAGTGGGCTTTTTGATCGGCGGTGGCATCATTCCGACGTTGATTGGCGTGATGGGTGATGCGGGTTCGTTCGCGCGCGGTTACGTTCTTTGCGGGTTACTGAATCTTTTAAGCGGCCTATTAGCATTAAGCCTGAAGCTTCCAGGGGCTCCGGCGGGACCGAAGTAGAAAGCTGGTTGTTATTACGTAGGTGTTGATCTGCCGAAAACCGTTAAGCGGATACCCATAGCTAAAGTGCGCGCGCTGTTCTATAAAAGCTTATGCTGAGCTTGGAACAGTTTGCCGCGAAAATTAGAGAATCGAACCGGGTCGTCATTTTCACAGGGGCTGGCATCAGTACGGAATCCGGCATACCGGATTTTCGCAGTCCGGGTGGCATTTGGACACGTTACAAACCTATCACTTTTCAAGAGTATGTCGCCAGTGAAGAAGCCCGCGTCGCGGCCTGGCAGCGGCGGCTGGAGACTTATGCTGTTACGAAACGCGCCAAGCCAAATATTGGACACTATTTCGCGGCTTCGCTGAACGTCCAGGAAAAACTCATCGGAGTGATCACGCAAAACGTCGATGGCCTGCACAGCGACTCCGGTCTCCCGGAGAACAAAATCGTCGAGCTCCATGGCAGCAATCGCAAGGTTGTTTGCCTGACTTGTGAAAAGGAGTTCGATCCCGATGCGATTATCCGGAACCTGGTGGGAAATTTTTCCTCACCCAAATGTGACAGCTGTGGTGGAATTCTGAAGTCGGCAACGGTGTCCTTTGGACAGGCAATGCCTCAACATGCGATGCGCAAAGCGGAAGAGTGGACCGGAAAGGCCGAAATTCTCGTAGCACTGGGCTCGTCGCTTCAAGTGCATCCGGCGGCAGCTTTTCCCGTGATTGCCAAGAGAAATGGCGCGCTTTTGGCAATCATCAATCGGGAAGCCGGCCCGTTGGATGAGCTCGCAGATTACGTCTATCACGGCGGCATCGGAGAGTTCTGCCAAAAGTTCAATACACTGATCTCTGACGGATGACGCCGAATTAGCCGCAAAGGACCCAAAAGACGGACAAAATGATAATTCGGAATATCTCGCGCAAAGACGCAAAGGCCGGAAAGAAAGAGTATTGTCGTTTCGGAAAGTGAGAAATCCTTCTTCAGATTCCTCGCATTCGCCAAACAGTGTGAAACCGAGCACAAAGACATTTCGAAATTCGAAATGTTCCGTGCGCTCGTGGGTCGACGACCCGGGGACCGGGGGGGCACTATGAATGATTTCAAACTGATCGATGCTGACGGGCACATTCGTGAGGTGGAGAGCGAAGTTTTTGAATACCTCCCTGTGCATTACCAGAACCGGCGTGAGGCAGTGCTCTATTTCCCGCTCCTACCCCACCACGGCTGGCACCGACAGGCCGGCACGGCGGGTATCGGCGCAAAGTTTCTGATTCCAACGCTGCAACACTGGCAAACGGCGTTGGACGACGGCAACATCGAATTTGCGGTACTCTACCCGACGCGATTCATGCATATCGGTCAGGTGGGTATGGCTGATTTTGCCGTTGATCTGAGCCGCGCTTATAACGATTACTTGTTCGATAAATTCTTAAGCCATGAACCGCGGCTGAAAGGGATGGCTGTGTTGCCGCTGCAAGATCCTGCGGCGGCGGCCGCTGAGCTGCGGCGAGCCGTGAACGATTACGGAATGGTAGGCGGTATTTTACCGGCAGACGGATTGCCGCGCCCTCTCGGGCATACTGAATTTGACCCCATTTACGAAGCGGCAAGCCGCTTAGGCTGTATGCTCGCGGTGCACTCGCAGAATTCATTGCGCAACAACGATCTGTTTATGTCGCGCGGCGAAGCGGCCACTCTTTCCCACGTGTGGCCGCAAATGCGCCAGTTTACCAATCTGATGTTTTCAGGTGTCTTCGCCAAGTATCCTGAAGTGCGGATTGCTTTTCTTGAGGCAGGGTGTGGATGGGTACCGTATCTGATCAGCAAAATGGAAGGGCGGCTGGGCGAGTTGCCGCGCCCGTCGACGCTCATCGAGCAGAACCGAATTTATTTCCAATGCGGCGACGAGATGACCACCGGACGCGATCTCGAACTGCTAGGCGATGAGTGCTTGTTCTGGGCGTCAGACTTCCCCCATGAAGGCATCGTTGATATGGCGAAAGCGGTCAGTGAATTCCACGCGCGCGAAGATATTCCGGAAGCCTCCAAACACAACATCGGCTATGACAATCCCAAAAAGCTCTACAGGCTTTGAAGCGTTGCTTCAAAGCATTCTGCCCTTCTCCAGGATTTTAGGTTTTTAGCCCGATTGTTCTGCTCGGAGGAACTCGACCCAGTGTCAGGCTGAGGAGCGAGCCGCGACGCAAGCGGAGACAGGAGTACACAAGTGAGCGACTCCTCCCGCGCTTCCCGAGTGGGGCGAGGTTATCGGCGGACTTCCAGCGGTTCGTCTTGAGTCACTCGTAGTGCAGTCAGCGCGTCGGATACTTGAACGGCTGAAACCCTACATCAGACGTTTAAGTCGGCCTGAACTTTCTGGCGCACGTCCTTGCGCGTAACGTAGTCGATAATCTGAATCTTCTCGGAGGGTCCGGAACGATTGCCCATCATAATCATCGGCCCGGCCCCGCTATTTTCCAGTTGATAAAACGAGCCGCCGGTGATGGTCGCAACCATCCCGGGCTTTAAAACTGCTTTGCCGCCATCAGGAAAATGCATCGTGCATTCGCCGTCGATAACGTAAAAGGTTTGGTCGGCGTTATGGCAATGCATTTCATCCTTCTGACCCGGCTTATAATAGTGCATCCAGGCATGAAAACGAGGCGTGTTGAAGATCTCCTTGCGGCGTTTTTCTTTGTGCGCAAATTCGACCATGTCAATAACTTCGATAGTCATTAGTTGTCCCTCCTGTTGGTTGTGGTTGCGGGATTATAGGACTGCGATAACGCCGAAGAAAATACCAGATTATCGATAACCGCGCGCCGTGTTCCATCCCTTTGATGTGGAGGGTTTTTCGTCTCGGCATGCGATTTCTTCCTTATGAATGTGACACTCAACTCATAGCACAGACGCTGGAACAAATCCCAGCGCCAAATGCGGAGGAGGCATGATCCACGGTGCTCAGAAACGTTGCGCTTGTAGAAAAACTTCAGGCCGGCGCGGATACTTTACTATTGAGTCCCGACGGGCCGTGCCAAACTTCCTTCAATGTAGCCGGGTTTTCTTCCTTGCTTCGACTCGACCTTGAGCCAGCCTTTGTCTTCCTCCACGACATGGATCTTGGTGCCTTTCGCGATATCGGCAACCGCGGGATAATGAAGGCCTGGGCCGGCCCGCAATTCTGTGTTCACCAGCGTTTGGTAGCTTCGCTCCACTTTGCGCTGGGTATCTTCTGGTTGCTCTTCGCCCTCGCCCGGTTCGGCTGATGTCATAGGGATAAATCCCGGCGCGTTACCCTTTTTCGAAACGATCAGGAGCCAATCGCCGTCGCGGGCAACGACATGAACTTTGGCATTGGAGGGGATTTTACTGACGGGGCGAAACTGCTCGCCCGGGCCGGTACGCACTGTGGTGTTTTCCACGGTCACATACGGGCGACTCTGATGACTCAAATCAGGCAAATCGTCCGGTTTGGACTCTTCTTCTTTGCTCTTACAACCACCAAACGCGAGGGAAAGCAGCAAGAGCAAAGCACAAGGTACTATTATGCTATGTTTGTGGCACATGAGCGGCACTCCTCCTCGCAGTGATCGCCGCATTATAGCATATCCGTTTGGTGCGGCGTTCTAAGTTACAAAGTTCAACAACCCGAGGCGAAGCACGTTCCGGTGAGCGTAAGCATTGAAAGTTGAAGGCCCGGACCGTTGAACGTGCAACTCGCTCAGTTGATTTCCTTCCAGACTTTAGCGAGGCTTTCGCCGTGAACGCTCAGGTCCCACTCGCAAAAATATCCAAAAGGCGTGATCCAAACTCGATAGCCGTTTTCGCGCAAGCGTTCGGCGAGCGCTAGTATAGAACGTTGGGCCAGCTCCGGCGACGCGGGTTCCGCGCCGAGATGGGCGAAGGCGTGCAATACCACGTTCTTGAGTTGCCTCTTGTTTGCGAGCCACTTGATATGTTTGATGGCGCGGCGCTGCACCGAGCTCTGTCGCTGCTCTTCCGCATCCTGTATCTCGGCGTGCAGAAAGGCGACCAGGGCTGACTCGACCGCCTCATCGACCTCTTCTTCCGGCGCATCGGGCAGAGTCTTGGAATGCGTCTTCCAGTGAAAGCGCTTGGCCTGGAAGCAGAGAAGCTTCATCTTCGAGGATCAATAATATTCGAGAAAATTTTTGAGCAGTTGCTTGCCTTCTTGAGCAAGTATCGACTCGGGATGGAACTGCACGCCCTCGACGGCGAATCGCCTGTGGCGCACGCCCATCACGACGCCGTCTAACGTTTGCGCGCTTATCATGAGCTCCGCCGGTAAAGTGCGCGGGTCGATAACCAACGAATGATAGCGCATGGCGCCGAAGGGGTTTTCTAGCGAGCGGAAAATAGTTTCGCCGTCATGGGAGACCTGCGATATTTTTCCGTGCATGATCGTAGGTGCGCGCACGATGGCGCCACCGAAAGCGGCGCCGATGCATTGGTGGCCGAGACAAACTCCCAGTATGGGGATTCGACCGGCGAAGCGACGGATGAGATCGCATGAGATGCCGGCCTCGCGAGGCGTGCACGGCCCAGGGGAAATGACGATCTTTTTCGGAGCCTGCGCGGCGACTTGGTCGAGGGTAATTCTGTCGTTGCGAAACACCGTTACGTCGGCGCCCAATTCACCGAGATAATGATAGAGGTTGTAGGTAAAGGAATCGTAGTTGTCGATAAGTAGAATCATCCCTTACCCCATTGCTCGGCGAGTTCAACTGCATTCAGCATCGCACGCGCTTTATTGAGAGTTTCCTGGTATTCCGCCTCGGGATCGGAATCTGCAACGATGCCGGCTCCCGCATTGATAAAGACCTTTTTGCCTTTCATTACGATAGTGCGAATGACAATGCAGGTATCGAGATTGCCGTTGTAGCCGAAGTAGCCGATGGCGCCGGCGTAAAGGCCGCGTTTTTCCGGCTCCAGCTCGCTGATGATCTGCATAGCCCGAATTTTTGGCGCACCCGACACGGTGCCCGCGGGGAACGCCGAGACAAAGAGATCGAAGGCGGACTTGGTTGGCGCGAGCTTGCCGCGCACATTCGAGACGATGTGAATGACGTGAGAGTAACGCTCGATCGCCATCAGCTCGTTGACTTCGACACTGCCGATTTCAGCCACCCGACCAACGTCATTGCGGCCCAAATCTACCAGCATGATATGCTCGGCGCGCTCTTTAGGGTCGGCCAGCAGATCCCGCTCGAGTTCTCGTTCCTCCTCCGGCGTAGAGCCGCGCTTCCGCGTGCCCGCGATGGGACGAAGCTCGATGATGCCGTTGTTGAGACGCACCATGGTTTCCGGGGATGAGCCAATCACCCGAATGTCTTCGAGCTCGAGATAATACATATAGGGTGATGGATTGATGACGCGCAGTGCGCGGTAAATCTCGAATGGATCGGTGGTGGTTTCAGTTTCCAATCTTTGGCACAGCACCGCCTGAATGATGTCGCCGGAACGAATGTACTCCTTCGCTTGATCTACGACGCGATGAAATTCGTCCCGGGTGAGATTTGATTTGAACTTGCGCGCGCCGGTGGGCTGGCTCACGTCCCGCGGCTCGATACCGCGAGGCTTTTTTTTCAACGAAGCAATGACCTTCTGACCTCTTGCAACAGCCTCGTCGTAGGCTTGCCGCAGGCTGGTTTCGGCCTCGATGCGGGCGTTATCAATGACCTTGATACTGTGCTTCAGATTATCAAAAGCGACGAGTGTCTGGACAAAAATGAAAAAAATCTCCGGC
>DATACQ010000118.1:0-2255 GCA_036258955.1 Binatia bacterium | reverse complement strand
TGATCTTTACTGAGTTCCTTGTGGAGATAAACGTCACCGCATGCATCTCCATCGCCCGGCCGAGGGATTTTTCGTCCCTAAAATGTCTCTCGCAAAGCGCTAAGACCCAAAGTTTCGCTTTCATGATTTCCCGGATCATCGCCTTCTTACCTTACGAAGTCCCACCCGATCGGAAAACATCGTTGATCATGGAATGCGGATCATCAATTGCTGCTCTTCAAGAACCGCGGGCATGCAGCGCAAGTCCATGGTTGGGTCCTACGTATTGGAAAGCGCTGTCAGTGGTTAGCCACTCGGTTGCGATCTTGGCCGCGAAACTTTAAGGGCGTCCGGGTTGGCGACGTTGCTGGCTTCGCCGCGAAAATAACTCAAAATGTTCTCCACCGACATGGTGGCAGCGAGACGAAACGTTTCCTTGGTTTGCCATGCCATGTGCGGTGTCAGAACGGTTCGCGGCGCCTCGAGCATAGGATCGGTCATTGACACAGGCAAGGGATCGCACAAATCCATCGCGGCTCCGGCCAATCGCCCCGCCCTCAAAGCGTCGGCGAGATCCTGGCGATTGACGACACCGTCGTGCGAGATATCGACCAGAAAAGCGGTCCGTTTCATGAGCGCCAAGCGCGTGGCGTTGACAAAATTCTTCGATAACGTGCTGTAGCGTAGGTGGACCGACAGAATATCGGAACTCTGAAAGAGCTCTTTTTCGCTAACGAACCGAGCATGCGCTGCGGTAGCGCGCTCGGGTGTGAGGGTGGGGCCCCACGCGATTAAATTCATCTCGAAAGCCGCCATCCGCTTGGCTACGGCGCTGCCGATGTGGCCCAAGCCTAAAATGCCGAAGTTCTTTCGGGCGAGATTGGTCCCAGTAACCGGCTCCCACGTCCTCCTGCGCAACGCTCTGTCCGCGCTAATGATATGACGCGCCAGGCTCAGCACGAGCGCGCAAACGTAATCCGCCACCGCAGGCGTCGAGACGCCGGGAGTATTCGCAACGACGATTCCCAATCCCGTCGCCGCTTCGATGTCGATGCGATGAGGGCCCGTTGAAGCGATCATCTCCAGGTCGGGCAACTGGCTCAAAGTCTCGTGATCTAGCGCAGATCTGCCACGAAATTCTAAAACGGCGCGGGCTCCGCGCAATCGGCGGACGAGAACCTCCCGGGACGGATCCAACTCGTTGAATATCTCGATCGAGCCGAGAGCTTCTAACTTGTTCAACTCACCGCTTTTTTCGATTTCGCCTTCCAGATCACCGCAAACGACGATATCTGCCATGTCATTCCCTCTACTAATCTGCTCGAGGCCTTCAAGCGGTTCAACGGTTCGGCAGGCTCACTATGAGCGGTCAAACTTGCGCGTTTCTTCTGATCGATTCCAAATTCGGTGCACGGATAACCCTCGCTCGATCTCGTTGGAGGGATTCTCGAAGCGACTAACGATTGCGTGATGAATCCGCTGACGAATGTTTCAACTCGCGCAACAGCGGCGCGAGTTCCAGTGTCCTCAGCGCGCTGACGGCCGCCTCCCACCGCCCTTCCGCACAGAGGCCCTGTACACCGGCATCCTCGTATGCTTGAAGGACCGTTTCGAGGCATGCATCTCGAATGCGTTTCGCGAGATCGTCCAGGTCCATATAGGCTCCAGTAGAACGTAGGTAATATGGAGCTTTATCCGCAAACGCTAGCACCAATCAAGCGTGATGAAGGTGCTACATCGTGTCAGATGTCCGATAAACCTCTCGAAGTTCGACATTTCTTTCGGTTCGGCGACACAAGGTTCGGATTTATGCCGGGCCAGCATCTCGTCGCGACGTTATCCGATTAGATGCTTCATGCCGGGCACGATCCGTTGCGGGCGAATTCTTCTATGAGTTTCGCATATTCCGCGAACTCGGGTTGAGTCGCGTAGCTGTGTACTGCCGGCGTATTTGCCCACGGCAGCTTCTCCTGCGTCCAGACTTCGATGAAGGGAACGACCCAATTGTGATCGTCCAACATGGAAGGACGTAGATTGACGAAGTCGTTCATGTCCTTCGGGCGCGTAAACATCCAACTCATGCAGTAGGAACAGAAATAGTGATGGGTTGACCCGTGCAATCCGCCAATGACCGGTTTGCCTTTGGTGACCGCAAAGCCTCCCATCGGAATCGCCAGTGTGAGCGAAAATGCGCTCGCGGACATTCGTTGGCAACCCGTACAGTGACAGGCTGCACTGATCAGAGGCGCTGCGCTCACTCGAACTCGTGTCTGATC
>DATACQ010000117.1:0-11314 GCA_036258955.1 Binatia bacterium | reverse complement strand
CTGTACCAGTTCAGGTCGCCGCAGGCTTGCGCGCGCGGAAAGTGCAGCTCGCGCGCCATGAGATCCGCCGCCTCGTCATAGGTCATTTCTCCGGTTTGGGTTTTAACGTCGATAATGATGCGCAGGGCGCGCCAGAGACGGTCCTTGAGCATTACGAAGCGGTGTTCCTTGCTCTTTAAAAAGCCCTGTTCCTGCATGAGCTGTTCGCAGTAAAGCGCCCAGCCCTCATAAAAAACGGACGATTCGTTCATCAGACGGGGCAACGTCGATGCCGCGGGAATCGAATTGGCAACGGAAAATTGTAGGTGGTGCCCCGGATAGCTCTCGTGCACCGACGTATTTTCCAATCCCACCCAGTTATGCTCGCGTAACAATTCGTTATCACTGACAGGCGTTACGTAATAGTAGCCGACTTGATTGGGATCTTTGGGCGATGGCGAAAGATACGCAGCGAAGGGGATTTCGTGGCGGCGAAACTCGGGCGTGTGGACGACATGCAATTCCTCTTTGGGTGGAAACGATACGAGCCTGTTGTCCCGCACGAACTCGCGCGCTGCTTTCATTGCCTTTTGATAAGCCGTGAGAATCTGGTCGATCGCTGGATGATCTTCCTGGATGCGCCGGGCGACTCCCTCGATACCGTCGCCTGGAGAGAGCTCTTCCGCCAGAGCGCTCAGTTCCCTTTTGGTGCTGGCGAAGAGGGCTTGCCCGAGAGCGAGCAGACTGTGGTGATCATGGTCTAAAAAATGTTTTTTCTTCAACAGCAAGTTGAAGTGCTCGGTGCCAACTGCATAGACCCCTGAGCTGCGCCGTAAAAGATCATTTGCAAGATATGCCGCAAGATCTTTGAGGGCGCTTTTGACTTTGGCGATAGCGTCCCGCAGGGCGATGGTATCTTTCACTTCCGCATGCACTTTTGGATGGTTCGGCAGGTTCTCGAGAAAGCTAAGGCTGCCCTTTGCGCTCTGAGCGGCCATCTCGGTCCAAAGTCTCGGCGGATTGGCTTCTTTGCGGCTGAGATTGGCCATCCCCTGGTGAATCAGCGCGGGCGATCGGGTTAACCGGCTCAAGAGATTGCCGGCAAAATCCTTGGTCTCGCGAACCGTCAGAATATAGATTGCATCGGTCGGCGAATAGATATCCGGCCATTTAAGCCGGTAATCCTCTTTGGCGTGTTCATAACTCTGGATCGCCAGCCGGCCTTCCAGCAAAGCGTAGTCGATAGCTTCATCTTGATTCAGATCGGTGGTTGCGATCTGCCGTAGCGCGCTCAACGACTCTGAGACAAAGCTTGTTTCAGCGTGATAACTATCGTCGGAATAATCGTTCAGCAGGTGATCGTAGCCTTCGATGCCGTAGTAGATTGCCTCCGTGGGATGGAGCTGGAAATACTTTTTGAAGTATGCATCGCAGAACTCAAGAAATTGCGCCATGGAGTTGGAATACCACCTTACAAATTAACGTGCAATTTTTAACAAACTAGGGGAGGGGGCAAAGGGTCCAATGCTATGGAACAGTTTACGGCCGGCCCGCCAGTTTCCGACCGTGGTCCAGCACGCTGAAGGAACGCGGTGATGAAGGCATCAGGAAGCGGTAACCGCAGGCAACCAGCCGCTCGATGTTTTTTGCGTCGGGATGGGGATGGCCGCAGGGGACGTTGTGCTCCTTGCAGATTCTTAGAATCGTATCGATCGCCTCGGCGACTACCGGGTGTTCGTAGTCGCGCGGGTGCCCCAATTCCTGGCTCAAATCGCCTTCCCCGATCAACACTACGCCGACGCCGGGAACCTCTTGGAGAATCTTTGGCAAGTTCTCAATGGCTCGGGTGTCCTCGCACTGGATGACAACGAGAATTTCTCCCTCGGGATCCAACGGCCAGACATCAGCACGGCGGTAATATTCCTGCTGAGTGAGTCCCCAATAGCGGGCTGCACGAGTCGGCGCATCGCCGCGGATTCCGGGTGGATTGTAACGGGGCGCGCTCGCAAGACGCGGATAGCGGCAAGAGCTCACTGCATTGCGCGCTTCTTCCACGGTGCTGACGTGCGGGAAAATGATGCCAAAGACACCGATGTCGAGCACCTGCTTGGCAATCCACTGATTGTTCTCGTTACCGTTGGGCGGGATTCGCACCATCGGTGTGACCGCCGGAGCCAAGGTGGCCTTTTCGACAATTTGCCGGCGGTCGAGCATGAACTGAAGCGCCTGTCTTAAACCCGGAAAATCGAGTGGGGCATGCTCCATCTCAAATGCGACGCCGTCGAGCCTGGAGCTTGCCATCGCGACGGCGCTTTCAACGTCCACCTGCGTAAACGCCACGAACGCAGTCTGGCCTTGTTCCAACGCTTTGATTACGCCGTTCAGGCGGGGTATGTCTGGCATGGAAACTTTCTCCTGTGGTTGCTAAGGTTAGGCGACCTATAGCATTGAGCACCCGAAGTGACAATCATGCGTGACTAGTCTTGAGTCTCGCGTCTCGAGTCTAGAGTTCAAACCAGACAGGAGTTACGGTCATGATCATCGATGCCCATACGCATTACACAACCGCGCCGCTGCAACTGCAGGCTTACCGGGGCCAACAAATCCAGAACCTTGGCAAGCCGGTGCGCGCCAAGCTGCAAGTCAACGACGAAGAATTGGCGCGCTCAATGGCAGGGCAATTCAAGCGCATGGAAGAGACGGGTATCGACCGGCTGCTGTTTTCACCGCAGGCGTCCGCGATGGGCCATCACTTCGGTTCACCTCTGGTGAGCCGTTACTGGACCGAGGCTTGCAACGATCTGATCGCCCGAGTGGCGCGCCTGTTCCCGGACAAAGTTTCGCCGGTTTGCCAGCTGCCGCAATCGCCCGGCGTCCCTCCCAAAGAATGGGCCGATGAGCTGGACCGTTGCGTGAACGATCTTGGCTTTGTGAGCTGCAACGTCAATCCAGACGTGGGAGGCGGTCGAGAGCCGTTGACTCCATCCGTCGGCAGCGAGTGGTGGTATCCGCTGTGGGAAAAAATGGTCGCCCTCGACGTGCCAGGCACGATCCACGCCAGCGCATCGCTTAATCCGGCCATGCACGTGACCAATGCCTACTATATCGCACACCATAATTCGGCGGCCGTGGAGCTGCTTAAGTCCGGGGTGTTCAAAGATTTCCCAAAGCTGAAGATCATCATACCGCACGGCGGTGGCGCCATTCCCTATCAATGGAATCGACAACGGGGGCTGCACGTAAAAGAGGGACTAGAACCGTTCGAACAAGCGGCGCGTCGGGTTTACTGGGATATGGCCATCTACGATAAAGAATCGATGGAGCTTTTGATCAAGCGCGTTGGCGCGGATAACGTGCTGTTCGCCACGGAAATGTTCGGCGCGGTAAATGCGATTGATCCCAACACCGGCCGCAATTTTGAAGACCTCGTGCCGATCTTCAAGTCCATCGACTGGCTTAGTGACGAAGACCGCTACAAGATCACCGAAGGGAATGCGCGAAAAGTATTTTCCCGAATTTTTGCTGCGCCGAAGGGATAGGCGCTACGGGCAAGATTGCAGGCTGCTCAAAAAGTCTCAGAGACGAGGCGCGCGAAGATCGAAGAGCGGAGGCGTACTTTTGTACGTTGACGCGAAATCGATCGAGCGCAACGAAGTATATGAGGCTTTTTCAGCAGCCTGCCAGGCTAACTCCCCAGTAGTTTCTTCATTAGCTCGATCACCTCGGGCGGCTGGGAAACCACTTCCTTCGCCAATTTCGCCAACTCTTCGCCGCTGACGGCATCCACTTCCCAGCGCCTTTTCTTCAAGTCTTCCAGTAATGCGGGATCTTTCAGCGAACTCTGATAAGCATCGCGCAAGATTTTCACCCTGTCGGGCGGCACGCCGGGCGTGGCAACCATCGGCCGGCCAAAGATCGCAGGGGCAAGGAGAACTGTGGCCACGCGCCGAATCGCGTCAGGTGTCTTGTATTGATCCATCAACTCATAAATGGATGGGACATCGGCGACTCGCGCGTCGCGCTTCTTGGGCGTTTGAAGGATCGGACGAACAAAACCTTTTTTGTGCCACGTTAGGAAAGGCTCACGCGCAAAATAGGTACTGATCGTCAGATTCCGGCAGTGCAACTCGCCGCGCTCGATTCCCAGGTCGATCTCACCGCCTCCCGGGTAACCCGTCACGATGTTGAATTTGATTCCCAACCCTTCATCCAAGAACTTAGGCATGTAATAGCCCGACGTGCTCGTTCCTGTAGCGCCGCATTTTGGCGGCTCGGCAGCCTTGCGGACGTCCTCGATGGACTTGTACGGCGTATCCGTGCGCATGATCAATATGAACTCGGTTTGCTCAGGCGTGCCGATCCAGGTGAACTTTGACCAGTCGAACTGGACTTCTTTGCGGCCCGCAAGCTGGTCAAAATACATCGACGGTCCGAATGCTCCCAGCGTCAGACCATCAGGCTTCGCGACGGCATAGACGTAATTGGCGGCAGTCACCCCGCCTGCTCCGGTCATGTTTTGGACGATAAAGTTTGGATTTCCCGGGATGTACTTGCCCATGTGTTGGGCGAAGATTCTCGCCCATAGATCATAGGCGTCTCCCGCTAAATTGCCGACGATAATCCGGACGGTCTTGCCTTGATAAAAAGGCGTCTGCGCCGGGACATCCGAATACAGCAGGGAAACGAACAGCAAGGCGACGGCGAGTATCTTCATGTTTTTTGCTCCTCAATCGCAGGCGGAGGCCTCAGTTTCACTTGAACTTAAACTGGCCGTTACGCACGAGCAACGACCTCCAACTTGCTGGTACCAGTGCCAGCCTCTGAACCTTGAGGCTTGAACCGGCTATTGTTGCGCCATCTTCTTCACAATCTCTCGCGTGGGTCCGGTAGCGGCGCGGAACACGGCGGCATTTACTTTCTCCGCATCTTCGCCGACGAACGTCAGCGGCTGAAACTGTAGCATGCGTTCCGCCTCGGCTCTGAACTCGGGGTCGGCAAACGTATCCCGGAAAGCTTTTCTGATCAGCTGCAGCAAGTCGCCGGGGGTTTTCGGGGGAACCGTAATGAAGCGCAGCATGGTCCGCGAGCCACCGGAGATTTTATAAGCATCGGCCAAAGGCCCGGTAGGATCGCTGCCTTTAACCATGCGAAAAAATTCCGGGAAGGAAGGCAGGTCGGATCTGGTATCGCGGATCGTGTCTCCTCCGGATCCCAGCAGGCCCTCCTGGTAAAGCGGCAGCACCGTACCGTCCTTAACCATCAAGACGCCGCCGGTATTGTATCCCGTAAGACTTTCAGAAGTGACGTTGATCTCGCCGCGCTGTATGGCGACTCGCAATTCCGCAACTCCCGCGTAGCCTGTTACGTATTTATATGGGACACCCAGTAGATCGAAAGCGAGGCGAAGTGCGAGGTCTTTGTTATTCTCGCGCGTGAAGCCGCCGATGATGATTGGCTTTGCGGGATTGAGTAAATCCGCCGCCGTCTTCACACCCGTGTCAGTGCGGACGTATACGATTGACGTCTCGGCTGCTCCTGCAATGATAGGCATTTTGTTCAAGTCGTAGCGCACACCACCGCCGCCGAGGATCTGCGGCAAATACATGCCAGAGAACACGCCGATCGTTAAGCCATCGGCTTTAGCGATTTCGTAGACGTAATTCGCTCCGATGATGCCGCCCGCGCCGGCCATGTTTTGCACCATGACCGCAGGGTTTCCGGCGATATGCTTGGGAAAGTACCGCGCAATAAGCCTTCCGAATACGTCGGTGGGCCCGCCTGCTGAGAAGTTAACGAGAAAGCGCACGGTCTTGCCCTTATAGTACGCCTCTTGTGCATCGCTGCCGTCCAGACTGACTTTAAGCAGAAAAATGAGAACAAAAGTCAGAAAGAAGGATAGGCGACGCATAAATTTCCTCCTGTGGGCCAGAGGCGATCGGCGAGTCAGCCGATCAGGATCTAAGAAGAGTTCGGAGCGAGCACATGAATCCACATATACACGCCAAAGCCGCTTTGCACTGATGATTATGCGCGGATACTATTTCCCATATTGTCGCGGTGTCAAGGAGAACGTCGCGAAAGTGCAATTCGCGATCTAAGACAAGTGTTTTCAACCTTAACCTGTAAACCTTCAACGTTGAACTGCGAACGGATTATGAAGCAACCTCCTTGTCAATCCGGAACCGGCGCACATGGGGAAAGGCGATTCCTACCGCGAGGACGATCGCCAAAGTGCCGAGTCCGCCCGTCAAAGCCGCCATCTCTGCGCCGAGCCACGCGGCCACGATGCCGATTTCGAACTGGCCAAGTTGCGGGCCGCCCATGGTAAAAATGCCATTGATCGACGACATCCGGCCGCGCAACTCGTCCGGTGTTTGCAGCTGGTTAATCGTGCCGCGCAGGATCGAGCTGATCGTGTCTCCCACGCCAGTCAACGTCAGCATCAACAAGGAGAACCAAAACCAATTGGAGTACGCGAATAGAACGGTAGCAAGCCCGTAGATTCCCACGCCGATAAACACCCACTGCCCACTGCGCTTTAACGAGCCGAAAAAACTCATTGCGCCGGCGGCACCCAGCGAGCCCACCGCGCGCGCCGAGTAAAGCAAGCCGAGGCCAGTTGGGCCCACCGACAAGATATCTTTCGCGTAAATCGGCAATAACCCGCGCACGTTCCCGAAGAAAGTCGCCCCGAAATCCAGCATCATCAGTGGCAGGATAATCCCGTGGTGCCAAACAAAATCGATTCCTTCTTTAAGGGAGCCTAGGGAGAGGGTTCGTAGCCCGGCGCCCTTAGGGATTTCACTTCTTAAACGCAGTAGCGCGAGCAGCATGGCAAGCCACGACAATGCATCGGCCGTATAGCAAGTAGCAGGACCCCAAATGGCCAAGACTAGACCGGCAAGAGAGGGGCCGGCGATCATTGGAACATGACGTTGGGTGCCTTGAAGGGCGAGCGCGCGGGCCAGATCTTCGCGTGGGACCAGATTGGGAATAAGCGATTGCCGCGAAGGCTGCTCCAAGGAGCTGAACAGTGCGAGCAGCATCGTCGCAATATAAAGCACCTGCGGGGATGCCCTTCCGATGAACGTCAGCAAAGCCAGTGAGGCGGAGACGCAACAAAGTCCCGCCTGTGTGTACATCATAAGCTTGCGGCGGTTCATTGCGTCGGCGAGAAGACCGGCGAATAGCAACAGAACGATCTGCGGCAAAGCTCGGGCCAGTCCGAGAAGACCGATGTGAAAGGGTGAATGGGTCAGCTCATAAATTTGCCACGCCATCGCAACATTGGTGAATTGACTGCCAATGCTGGAACAGAAAGAGCCCGTCCAAAAAATGCGGAAGTCGCGATGGCGGAAAGGTGAGTGGCGGAAATCAAAGCTTTGCGGCATGTCGCGAGAATTAAAGCTCGCATAATGCCACGCAGATCATTGGAGATACAAGGCAACAGGCACTAGGCAATAGGCGCGATTAGAATCTCTGAACCGAATCCGAAACTATTGCCTAGTGCCTTTACTTTTCCGCATGTTGGATGACCTCGTGCATCTCGAACACGTTGGGGCCGGCGAAAATTTCCGCCGGCGGGCGGTTCCGGTGCGCCTCTTTGAATTCGTTGCTCTCTGTCCACCCTTCAAACGAAGCTTCGTCTTTCCAATGTGTCAGGACGATGTAGTAATCGCTTTTTACAGGACGTAGAATTTCCAAGCGAATGAAGCCGGGCATGTTCTCGACTAAGCGTGCCCGTCCTTCGAAACGCTCTTCGAAATCCCTTTCGCGGCCTTTGGCAACTTGAAGTCTGTTTGAAACGACGATCATCCGTAACTCCTTTCGGATTGAGGCGGTCTGATCCAAGCTAACGCATTTTTTGGGTCGCGGTTCGTAGCTCACCGAAGATAGTATATTGTCCAGCGCTCAAAACAACCTCTTGCGCGACAGTGATATAATGCGATAAATCTCGCCGTTAGCTGCTAAGCCGGGTTAGGTGTGCATGTTTCTAGCGCGGCTATTCACGGGGTTTCATCGAGGAAACAAGTCTCTCTGATCGTGGCCAAAATTGGGGCTTGGGTCTAATTCCTGGGTCTCGGGTTTTCGAACTCAACCCGGGACCTAAACGCGAGACCCGAAACGCATTTCCGTGTGCGCTCTTGGAGGCTTGCTCCCTCGGACCACTGCTCAATTGTGAAGTTTCCCCGACCATGAATATTGAGGGCTAGGTTTGAGTTGATCGCGAGTACTGAACCGAATTGCAAGCTCTCGAACGCCCGACTTCGAAGTCCACCACTCCTGGCCACCGGCAGCCGCTGATAATCAAAGGGTGTGAGGCATGAAAATCTTGATTCCTGCTCTTTTGCTTCTTTTGACGGCCGGTAACGCTCGTGCGGAGCTGGTTAGAACTGTGATCCCGCGGGCGACTCTCAACTACTTAAGCATTCCGGTCGCTGAAGTAAAAGGGTTTTTTCGTGACGAGGGTTTGGAAAACCAGGCAATCGTGATTCCCGGAGCTACTGCGATCGCTGCGCTCGTTAGCGGCGATGTTGATTACAGCGGCGCAGGCGGCACTGGTATGCGCGCGGCGCTGCGGGGAGCGCCAATCAAAGCCATCATGTTTCAGACGGAAAAAGTCACATGGTATTTGTTGGTGGCTCCAGACATTCAGAAAATTTCCGACTTGAAGGGCAAACGCATCGCCGTCGGAACTATCGGCGACACTCAGGATGCATTGATCACCATGTTGGTAGAGCGCGAGGGAATATCCGGCCGTGACATAAGCCGCGTTGCGATGCCATCGCGCAACACGTCAACGACGCTTTTATCGCTTAAAACTGGAGCGTTCAGTGCCGCGGTGGTTAATGCCGATGAGTCCCTGCTTGGCGAAAAGGAGGGCCTGCGCACTCTCGGTTTTATCGGCGATTTGTTCCCCTATCCTTTTCAGGGTTTTGTCACCACCGACAGGATGATTGCCGAGCGCCCGAGCGATATTAAAAGGTGGCTTAGAGCGATGGCTCGCTCGCTCATGTTCATCCGCGAAAAGCCCGAAGAAGCGGCGGACATCGCTATGAAAAAGATACCGACGGGGCAAATGACGCGCCCGCTGGTGATCGAGGGCATCAGGCGCTTTGCCAAAGCCCTGCCCGAGGGGGTGCCGGGGTTGCCGTCTCCCCAAGGCATTAAGAACTTGATGGAGCTCGATGTGAAAGCGCCGCTCAAGATCAAGGACGACGTACCGGTGGAGAAAGTCATGAACTTGCGACTCATGCGCGAAGTCAAGGAAGAGCTTGAAAGCAAACGCTAGCAGCTGTTCAAAAGGCTCACCTGCCGGTTGCCCTGAGACAAGCACGGTCGAAAGTGCGCTCGATTGCCTCTCTTTGACTGGAGCTACTGGAGTGGTGGAGTTTTGGAGAAATGGGTTTGGGACCCAAGACTCCAATAAGCCATCCTCCAACACTCCACTTTTTATGCGCGCCGGCATCGGAGACGTTTTGAAAGCCTGCTGCACGGGTGTAAGAAAGCGATTGTCTGCGAGAAAAAAGGGGGTTTTACATGCTGGTCCTGGCCACACTGTTTATTTCACTGTTGCTGATACACGAATCGCACGCCGCTAAAGTTTCCGTGCTTATTGATCTCGATCCGTCCAGCGCGGCGCAAACCGTAATAGTGGAAAGCGTTGCTGCCGACAGCAAGGGAATGCTCTACACCTGCGATCGGGTCAGCGGAAATGTCCTGCGCATTGATCCTAAAACTCCCAAGCCTGTTGTGGTGGGGAGGGTTGAGGAACGCGAGAGCGGCGGGAAAAAAGTTAGGGCGAACGTTTCCGGCATCGCCTTCAACAAGATGGACGATCTCTATCTCACGGCGGGTGGCTTCAATGAAATTTTACGCATTCCTAGCCGCGATCTCATGGCTGACAGACCAGGGGTCGCGCAAACCTTCGCGACCAAGACAGAAGGTGCCAATGGTATCGCTTTTGATGCCAAGGGTGTCCTTTACGTTTCCGGTGGGCGGAACGGGAGGATCTATCAGGTTCCGCCCAACGGTGGCGTCGCCCAAACGTGGGCCCAAATCGAGCTGCACTCGCGCACCCTCCCCGATGGGAAAACGGAACAGGCGATTCCGGCCAATGGCTTGGTTTTCGATAAAACCGGCACGACGCTTTATGTCGCGGACACCGCGCGCGGCGCAATTTGGAGGGTCGCAGTGGGCGAGGATGGCAAGGCGGGCAAGCCCTCGCTGCTGGCGCAGAGTCCTCTTCTGGAAGGCGCTGACGGGCCGGATTTCGCGCCTAATGGAGATCTCTGGGTGGCGGCCAACGAGCGCAACGCCATTGTTGCCGTTACGCCGGATGGAAAAGTCTTTGATGTGGCTAAAAACAATAGCCAGGGGCCGCTGGAGTTTCCCACCGCGGTGGCTTTCGTGAGCGGTGTGGCTTACATCAGCAATTTCGACACGCCGCGTCGCGATAACATGGCCGCGGATGGAAAGACTTCGATCGATGGGATTGGTGCAGCGATTATCAAGATCGAGCCTTAGCGTGATGGGTTCGCGCCTTTTGCCGCCGTTCCGTCGAGGCTGCCGATTAAGCGGCGAGACGCTGATGTGAGCGCAAAGCGAAGCATCTTGGATTCTCACGATGGTACGAAGACGAGATTCTTCGGCTTCGCCTCGGAATGACATTGCGCCATAGTCTCAGCGCCGGGAGTGACTGCTTGGTGGCAAAAGCTTGCCAGGGAGGAACTATGAGACTCTCGCGAGGTTTAATTCTGTATGTGAAAGTTGTGCTGTTCGTCCTGTGCGCTTTTTCCGCAGGTTCACTGGCCCAGGAAAAAGTGCGTCTCGCTCACAGCGCTCTGGAGAGCAGCAATGGTGTTTGGTATGTGGCGCAGGATCGCGGCTTTTACAAAAAACATGGGCTCCATGCCGAGCTACTCTTCATCCCGAGCACCACCACCAGCGTCTCGAGTCTGGTCGCGGGGGATATCCACGTGGGCAACGCTTCGGGCGGCGGCGTTGCGAGCGCGGTGGTAGCCGGCGCGGACGTAGTTCTGGTGGCGTGTTACCTCAACTCGCTACCTTATGAGTTGGTGGTTCAGGAATCCATTAAAACGGCTGAGGATCTGAAAGGCAAAAGCATCGGCATCAGCCGGCTCGGCAGCGCCTCCGATGTCGCGGCGCGCGCGTTGATCAGAGGTTTGGGGATGGAGCCTGAGAGGCAGGTCCTGATCATGCAGGTCGGCGGCTCGACGGAACGAGCGGCTTCGTTTCGCACCGGCAGGATTGCCGGCTTTCCATCGCCTCCCGGGATCATTCATCTCACTCAGGGTATGCCGTTTAGAATTCT
>DATACQ010000116.1:0-3437 GCA_036258955.1 Binatia bacterium | reverse complement strand
ACAAACAGTGCGCAATAACTAACGCGGAACTCCCATTCTACGCACGAACTTTGCTCCCTGCGGATTGAAAATCTGTCCTATCAGCAGAGTAAATCTACCGGGTTACGGAAGATTCTCACGAACCCGTAGTATTGTCTACCGCGCAGTTTGTCTGCGGCTTTAGAGGTGGTGACATGCACGAGGAACAGCAGCGAGGCTGTCTCAGAGGCCGATTGAGTCGCTTCGATATGCGGCTTAGAAGATTCAGCCCGTATTCCGCAGTTGGCCTTGATGCGGAGGCGAGGAGCAAACCTTTCGTAGCGAAGCCAATACATTCTCTGCCTCTGACCGGACTCGATCAGCGGTGCTTGTGCCCTCTCGCAACTTTAAGCCATCGGCAGGGAAAAAGGCGAAAATGACTTTGAAGCTGCACGCTTGGGTGTCTTCGCTACTTCAGGCTCGCCCCTGTCAACTGCGGATCCGGGTTCAATTCGATCGGAGAGAGCTACAGAGTGGAAATGGGTTTGTTATGGCGGCGCGAGCTTGCCTCCAGTTGATCAGAGAACTATCAAGCCTCGGCGCGCAGCCATGCATAATGGGGGCTCGAGCGGTCAGAGATGACGCATCGTACCAAGTGAATTTCCGTATCGAGCGCTTCCAGCGCGCCGACGGCTTGGCCCAGGTCACCCCGGCGGCCAAATTCCTCCAGTTTTTTGGCGGCGCTGCGAACCCGACCGGCTCCCAATTGCCTGGCGGATGATGCGATGGTGCGTGCGGCGCGGGCAAGTAATTCGCAGTCGGCGCGCACAACCGCTTCATGGGATTCTTCGAGAAGTTTCGGGTAGAGCTCCAGGAACATGCGGGCAATCTTCGCCAGTAAATCCCTATTGCCCTCCACGCGCGCCAAAGCCTCCGCGAGATTTAGCACACTATCTCCAGGCATCGTCGCGGGTTGGGTTGGCGTGCCGGTCGATGCGCCCATGTGGGCCTTCTCGATCACCCACCTAAGTTCCGCGGGATCAATGGGTTTAGAAACATAAGCGTCAAAACCCGCTGCCAAATACTTTTCCTTGTCGCCTTTCATCGCATGGGCTGTTACCGCGACGATTGAAGTACGGCGGTTCGTGTCGGTGGCTAGCGCGCGAATCCGCCGGCACGCCTCCGAGCTGTTCAGTTCGCGCATCTGCAAGTCCATCAGAACGACGTCGTAAGGAACCAGAATGAATGCCTCCAACGCTTCTTTGCCGCTGCTGACGACGTCAGCGCGATGACCCATGTTTTCCAATAAACTCGCGACAACTTTCTGGTTGATATGATTGTCATCGGCCACTAAAACGCGTACACGGCTTTGACTTTTGACTTCGGCAACCAAATGTCGCGTGACCAGTGGGCTGCTAGATCCGGCGGCGGGAGCCTCGCCCATCAGCAGGGCCAGAGAATCGCTGAGACATGAAAGACTTACGGGCTTGCTCAAGTAGGCATCAAATCCTGCCTGTTCAGCAAGTTTCGCGTCACCGCGTTTACCTACCGTAGTAAGAAGCAGAAGCTTCGGCGCCGCAGCGGCCAGGTCGGATCGAATGCGTGAGGCCAGCTCCACGCCGTCGGCCACGACCCGCTTAAAATCCAGGATCACCAAATGGTAGGGCGCTTGGTTGGAGGCTGCACGATGCAACTCTCCGAGCGCGGCTGCGCTACCGCTGGTGCAGGAGAAGCTGATTCCGAGCGCATCCAAATAATGCCCCAGAACCTCGCAATGGGTCGAGTTGCTTTCCATGACGAGCGCGCGCAGCCCCGCGAGCTGAGGGAGCGGCCTAGGCGTCTGCGGCCGTAATACGTGCTGTTTCAACAGCGGCACTGTAAACCAAAAGCGGCTGCCCTTGCCGCTGGCGCTTTCAACGCCGATGTCGCCGTTCATGAGTGCGACAAACTTCTTGCAGATGGCAAGGCCCAGGCCGGTACCGCCGTACTTCCGAGTGGTGGAGGCATCCGCCTGAGTAAACGGGTTAAAAAGATTCTCAATTCCATCGTTGGGGATTCCGATGCCTGTGTCCGTGACATCGAAGCGGATTGTGGCGAGCGCCGGTGTTTCCTGTGCGAGACTGACTCGCACAACCACCTCGCCTGTGCCCGTAAATTTCAGCGCATTGCTGATCAGATTGGAAAGAATTTGGCGCAGCCTGCCGGGATCGCCGCGAAGTGCCGTGGGGACCTCGTAACCGACGAAGCTGATCAGCTCGATCTCCTTCTGGGCCGCCTCCGATGCAAACAGGCCCGTCACCTCTTCCACGACCGTGCGTAAGTCGAAGTCGATCACTTCGAGCTCGACCTTCCCGGCCTCGGCCTTGGAAAAATCCAAAATCTCATTGATCACCGTAAGCAGAGACTCACCGGAGCGGCGGATAATTTCGCAGTACTCGCGCTGCTTGGGCGGGAGATCAGCCTCGGCAAGCAGGCCGGCCATGCCGATGATGCCGGTCATGGGCGTGCGAACTTCGTGACTAATGTTCGCCAGGAAATCCGACTTTGCCTGGTTGGCAGCCTCGGCTTCTTCTTTGGCGCGTTTGATGGCTTCCTCGGCCTGCTTCCGATTCGTCAGATCCCGCGTGACGTTGGTAAACCCAAGAAGGCGATCCGCGGTGTCGCGCACCGCGGTGATGACTACACTAGCCCAGAAACGGCTTCCGTCCTTTCGGACCCGCCAACCCTCGCCTTCCCACTGTCCGTTCGAAAGGGCCGTCTTAAGAATTTCAAGCGCGACGCCGGCCTCTGACTCTTCGGCAGGATGAAAACACGAGAAATGCTTGCCTAGAATCTCCTCGGTTTCGTAGCCGGAAATCAGTGCAGCGCCTTTGTTCCAGCTCACGATCCGTCCATTGTGATCCAACAAAATGATCGCATGTTCCTTTACGCTCTCAATCATCGAGCGAAAATGGGCTTCATGGCGTCGCGTCCACTCTTCCGCCATCTTCCGTTCGGCGATCTCGCGCGCCAAGTCAGCGGCCGCCTTTTTCAGCTTGGCCTTTTCTGCTTTCAGGTGCTCTTTGGATACGGTGGTTTTTTGGAGGCGGATGACGAGCTCATCAAGCGTTTTCGTAAGACGTTGAAGCTTATCCTTGCGACCGCGCGCGGGGCGAGGTTTCCTTCTGGATAGACTACCGCGCCTGCCGGTATTTTCTCTATTCAGCACCGGCTTTTTGGATCTGCGGTTCATAGCCCAGCTAGTTCCTCTCGACGATGGCCATTCTGCATTACGGCTGAAGCGTGGATGCGTGGTTATTGGCTTAGGCCAAATGTTGTATCGGGGGGACTAGAAGTTTTCTTAAACCGCTTCGAGGCAATTGCACGCCAACCAAGGAGCCGATACGTGCCGGACGCTTGTTCGTAAAGCTCCGTTCCGCGGCTAGCCGCGCCGCGACCTCGCTGTTTGCGCCGCCGTTCATATCGGTGCTAGAGAATGC
>DATACQ010000115.1:0-1627 GCA_036258955.1 Binatia bacterium | reverse complement strand
GCTTTTACGTGTAGGCGCCCGATTAGAATGTCACTCCTCTGCCAGATAGAGATGACACTCCCGAGGATTTTTCGGGAGGTGCCTGGGGTGACGGTACGGCTGATGAGCGACAAGGAGCTTGCGCGGCTTGAGGTGCTGCGAGATTTGGATCAGCGCAGGCTGACGCCGGCAGCGGCAGGCCGACTGCTGGGGCTTGAGCGGCGTCAGGTATTTCGGCTTTTGAAGGTCTATCGCACCGAGGGTGCGGCAGGCTTGATTTCGAAGCGGCCTGGTCGTCCGAGCAACCGGCGCCAGCCCACCGAGCTTCGGGCCACGGCGCTGGCGATCATTCGCGAGCGTTACTGGGATTTCGGCCCGACCTTGGCAGCTGAGAAGCTGAGCGAGTTGCACGGGATCGCTCTCGGTCGGGAGACGCTGCGCCAATGGATGATCGCGGATGGGCTGTGGGTTGACCGCAAGCAGCGCTTGAAACGCGTTCACCAACCCCGTTCTCGGCGCGAGTGCGTCGGCGAGTTGGTTCAGATCGATGGTTGCGAGCATTGGTGGTTTGAGGATCGCGGGCCGCAATGCACCCTGCTGGTGTTTGTCGACGATGCGACGGGCCTGCTGATGCACCTTCAATTCGTCGAAAGCGAGTCGACGTTCTCTTATTTCCATGCAACCCGGGCCTATCTGGAGACCTGGGGCAAACCGGTAGCCTTCTACAGCGACAAGCACGGCGTCTTTCGCGTCAATCACGAGGGGGCGATCGGCGGCGATGGCATGACCCAGTTCGGCCGTGCGCTCGACGCGCTCAACATCGAGATTATCTGCGCCAATTCGAGCCAGGCGAAGGGCCGGGTTGAGCGGGCGCACAAGACGTTGCAGGACCGCTTGGTGAAAGAGTTGCGGCTCGCCGGCGTGTCCAGCCTGGCCGAAGGGAATGCCCTCCTCCCGTCATTCATGGCCGATTACAACGCGCGCTTCGCCAAACCGCCCGCAAACGGCAAGGACCTGCACCGGCCGCTACGCGAGAACGATAATCTGGAGGATGCCTTTGCCTGGAAGGAGGAGCGCACGCTCTCGCGGGCGCTGACCCTTCAATACGACAAGGTGGTTTTCGTTCTCGCGCCGACCGACCAGGCCAAGGCGGCGATCGGCAAGCGGGTGACCGTGCTCGATTATCCCGATGGCCGGCTGTCGATCCGCTACAAAGGTATCGAGCTGGCTTACCGCACCTTCGACAAGCTGCGGCAGGTCTCGCAGGCCGAGATTGTCGAGAACAAGCGGCTCGGCGCCGTTCTTGCCTTTATCCGCGAGCAGCAGATTGCGCGGGCGGAACCCCGCAGCAAGAAGGCACCGCGCCGCCGCGATCAGAGCGATGCGCGACTATTCAAAGTCGGCTGAGTTTCTCGACAACCCGAGCGCGTGCACGCGCGCTCAAGGGCCACATGACAATCCTCGTCAGGCGCTGCGCTTCGAACAGCTTCGCGCTCCCCGCCCGCACTTGGCCACCCAGGAGTGACATTTCTAAATGGCAGACACGGTGACATCTGTATTCGGTGGACACATTCCCGCTATGCCAGCGGTGCACTATAACACAAGATGTTCTCTGTTGGCGGGCAAGAGATTTTTTACGGCATATCGG
>DATACQ010000114.1:0-2204 GCA_036258955.1 Binatia bacterium | reverse complement strand
GGCGGAAAATAGAGCACTCAAGGACCAGATAGAGCAACGAAAGCCGGGCCAACTGCGTCTGAAGGTAAGCGAAAAGGGCGCATTATCCGTGTACGGCCTCGGGAGGTTTCCGGTTACGCTTTACAAAGAACAATGGCGGCGGCTCCTTGATTATACAGAAGAGATCAAAACGTTTCTCAAGGAGAACGATCATCTGCTGAGAGGCAAAGAGTAATTGACCAGTAGCGGGAATAACACTTTGCGCAACTACAGACACAACAACCAATATTCAGGCACTGACTACTTAAGAACTGCCAAGGAGACAGACGACGATGCCCACCATTGATTCCGATGCCCACGTAGTAGAATCGGAACGCACCTGGGACTTCATGGACCGCGCCGATCAGAAGTATCGGCCTCTGATCGTACGGCCGCGCGGCGACAATGGCGCAGAGTATTGGTACGTCGACGGCAAAATACGCGGTCTGGTAAGGGTCGTCCTCACGGACAAGGAAATACTCGATGTCGCCCAGCGCACTGGACGAGATATGGGCACCTCGCGCGAAACCCGCGAGATGGAGAACATACCGGCGCGCCTGCGGCATATGGATCAACTCGGCATCGATATTCAAGTGCTCTATCCCACCATTTTCATAGAGCAGATCGCCGACAAGCCAGAGTGGGAAATCGCGATTTGTCGAGGATACAACCGCTGGCTGGCGGATATTTTTAAGCAGGGGCAGGGGCGGCTCAGGTGGATCTGTGTGTTACCCTTGCTCGACATGAGCACGGCGCTGGAGGAATTGCGCTTTTGCCAGCAGCATGGCGCATGCGGCGTGTTTATGCGCGGCATCGAGGGTCACCGTATGATCACCCATCCCTATTTCTATTCTCTCTATGAAGAGGTGAGCCGCCTCAATATGGCCATAGGCGTGCACGTCGGCAACGGCAATCCGCAGGTCCTCGATTTGGTGTCTCAATACAACGGCGGCGGCAGTTTCTGGAAATTTCGCATCCCTGTAATCGGCGCGTGTCACTCGGTGATGATGAGTGAGGTGCCGCATTTGTTTCCCAAGCTACGTTTCCACTGGGCTGAAGCTGCGGCGCAGTGGATACCCTACGTCGTCAAAGACTTGCGACGCCGCTGGGGAGCCAGCGGTAAAGATTTGCCGGACAATCCGCTGAGAGAATTTCGCCAGTACGTGACCTGCCAGACCGACGATGACGTCGATTATATTCTCAAATATTCCGGCGAAGAGAATCTCACGATCGGAACCGACTACGGCCACAATGATCAATCCACCGAAGTCGAAGCGCTGCGTATTTTAAAACGTCAAGGCGTGATCGATGAGAGACAATACGAAAAGATCACATATCACAATCCGAAGGCGCTGTTCGCTCTTTAGTCGCAAAGCGCGACTAGCAGAGTGAACGCGAAGAGTGGGACAACTTCAGAGGTCGAACCTCAACAGTGAAGGAGTAAGACTCGATCCCCATAGCTAAACCTGACGTCACCCTTAAAAACTGAACTTTCGCCGCCCTAGGCGGGCAACGGATGCATATATTTTTTAAACATTTTTAACGCGACATCCGGACGAGTTCTCGCTAACAGCCCGACTGCATAAAGCAGATAGTGTTCATCAATAAAAAGCTTGGGACATTTCGGCCTGAGGACTTCATAACGTCCGTCCCCGCCGGCGGCCGGCCTAAGTACATGGGCCGCGTTAGGATTGTAGATAAAAACGCCGCCGGTGCCGATCACGGTGCGCGTCTCGGATAAGTCTTTGCCGTAGTAGATCCAGGCTTCCCCTTCGCGTGCCACGATCCGCTCCTTTTTTCCGACGTGCCGCTCAATCGCGATATCAGCGGCGATGTGGGCAAGCTCTGCGTCCACGGCACTTTGCCACTTCGTTTGCGGAACAGTGGCGGTATCGCGAGTGAGATTGCCGATGTATTCGGTAATGTCACACTGCGAAACGTGAGTTTGTGGAAAAGCTTGTTGAAATGTGCTGTAAAAGCGCTCGATTCCTACCCGCTCGAGCAATGTGCCGGCATTAAAGCGAATGCCGAGATCCCCTTCTACGGTGCGCTTGGCAAACGCTTCCGGCAAGCCCTGATCGGACAGCTGAGGTCCGGATGCTTCCCCATAGCCAATAGAATGTACATCGGTGGTTGCTCCGCCGACGTCTACTACGAGCAAATCACCCCAGCCGTCCTCCCCTGTG
>DATACQ010000113.1:0-4822 GCA_036258955.1 Binatia bacterium | reverse complement strand
AACAGGGGCGCGTCACTCAGAGGTCACATATTCCGCGAGGGTTGAAAAAGGGAATACGAAAAAATTCTCACAGGAACGTTTGTGCCCTCTTGACCTGCCTGCTAATGGGCGACCCTGGCCCCCGCGTCAATCTCTGCGTCGCCGGGAACGCCGGGTCCCACGCCCAGGATGAGGCGACCCTGCACCAGGTGGTCCACCATCGCGACCTGCGCCGCCGTCATCGCCGGGTGGTAGTTGGCGAGCGGAAGCACGCCGGTACCGAAGGTGATCGATGGGCAGGCATCGGCCAGGTTTGCGATGAAAGCAAGGCTCGAGGTAATGGTCTCGGCTGAGTCCACGAGATGTTCGCCGATGAAGGCCTCGCGATAGCCGAGTCGATCGGCGAGCACGACCGCTTCACGGTCCTCGCGCAGCACGTCCCCATAGGGGCGGAACAGCGGGTGGACGGGCTGGATGAAGAATCCGAGCTTCAGAGGGCTTTGCATTGAGTCTTCAGAGTCGCTCATTCGTTTCGTGCCGCCCAACGCTGCGCTCAGCGGCGCGTCTCCTGCGTCGGCCTGAAGCGCAAGGTTAGCCCTTAGATAGAATGTCTCTTTTCCTCTCCTACTTGGTCCCGACCCCGATGAGAAACTCCCCAGGAACCTCGATTCCGTCAGGCCCTTCGTACCGGCTTAACTCGCGCTCAATTTCCGCCCAAGCCCGTTCACGCTCGGCGTCACTAAGCCTGGCAATTAGTTTCTGCAAGACTGGATTTTTCATGGCTTGAACAGCCTTTGCGGCAGACGCAAATCGCCTTCGTAAACCAACGGGATAGATGACGACTTCGAGAAAACCCGCCGCCCTGAAGACGCCTTCAAGAAGTGACGGTTCTCCCAGCGCGAACAATCCAGGTTGTCCAGGAGCCGGAGCCGGCATGTTTCCTATGCGGCGGACGATTGCCAAGGGAAGTCCCGTGTATGGGTTTTTCTCCTCGGTTGACCACACAAGCGTGACAACTTTTCCGTTAGGCTTCACCACGCGGCGCATCCCGATGAGAGCTTTGACCGGACTGGAAAACAACATGAGACCCGTCCGGCATATGACCGAGTCGAACGAGTCTGCGTCGAGATCAAGGTTCTCTGCATCAATAACGCGGGTCTCGACGTTCATGAGACCCGCTTCCCGCGCCGCATCGGACGCGAGCTTGAGCATGCTGGCGGAAATGTCCGTGGCCAATACGTAGCCCGTCGGTCCAACGCGCCGAGCCGCCAAAAGAGTTTGGTCCCCTGTGCCAGCGGCAACGTCTAGGACTCTGTTTCCGGGGCGGAGATTTGCGGCGTCGAGCATCATCTCGTCCGCTGCGGCACTGACCTTGCCACGCTGCGCTTTACGGCTCTGCCATTGTTCGGCGGCCTCGTCAGACAAGAAAATCGATCCAACCTCATTCGGATCCGGCGATTTTGTGGTCATTGTTGCCTCCTTAGGCTTTTACCTCCTGGGCACTGCGCACTATGCGGGACTTGGCGTCATGATAACGGCTAACTATTAAGTGAGCCGCCGTACGTAGCGACAATTGTTGGTCGGCTTATCTCGGCGACAGCTCGGACAACAAAAGCTCAAATTGCGTGCAATATCCATCAGCTCACCTGGCTTGTCAACGTAGAGTTTTTCGCTAAAAGCCGACCGACGCGGCGGCTTATCTCCCTAACGATCGGCGGCCTATTTCGGCAAGACCATCGCAAAGGCGGCAGGATTGAATTGAACGACGCATCGAGCAAATCGCGTCTGCGTAGAGTCACTTGATTGCAAATCAAATCGCTTGGACCTTCAGCGACCAAAGAATCCGCAATCGAAGCCAGCGTGCTTGAAAGTAATCCGACTTTGAGGCTTCGCCGAAAGCGATGGAGTGACACAGATCGTGGTGCTAATGTGACGCCAGCACAAGTCTAGCAGGCTGCTGAAAAAGACTCATATGCTTCGTTGCGCTCAATCGCCTCGCGTCAACGTACGGACTAAGTACGCCTCCGCTCGTCGATTTTTCGCGCGCCTCGCCTCTGAGATCTTTTTGAGCAGCCTGCAATCCGGGTTTTTCAGCACCCTGCTAGAAGCCCACGGAGGCGTCCATGTCCTTCCTTACTGACGAACAGAAAGACCTTGCGAACGAGATCGCCGCCCTACTCACCGAGCGAGGCGAGACGGTCTGCGTGGCGGAGTCTACCACTGGAGGCCTCGTGTCCGCGGCACTACTGTGGGTGGCCGGCGCGTCCAAGTACTACGCCGGTGGCAGCGTGCTCTACACGCTTGGCTCGCGCACGGCGCTGGCGGGTGTGCCGGCATCGATGTTTGAGAACTACCGCGGCACCACGCCGGAGATGATCGCCGCCATCGCCGACGCCATGCGCCAGCGCCTGGGCGCCACCTGGTGCATCGCCGAATCCGGCCTCGCCGGTCCCACGCGAGGCCGATCCGGCCTGCCACCCGGCCGCACGACGATCTGCGTCTGCGGCCCTGTAACGCGTGTCAACGTGCAGCAGACCGGCCTGCCGGACCGAGAGCCCAACATGATCGCCTTTACGACTCTGACGCTACGCTATCTGCGGGACGCGATTAAAGAGGCGGAGCATTAGGAGTTCGCCCCGCAGAAGCTACTAGCAGGTTGCTGTGGTCGGCCTTGCTATATTGCTAATTCTCCAGAGTTAAAAGGTTCGGTCAAAGACGAAAAGACAGGTCCCCGCTACAGTCCGTAGCAGTGATGCGGATTGTCGCAGAGGATTGTTCCGATCACCCGCCGGCGCTATATTGTTCCTGCGCCGCATCACACCCACCATTCCATCTGCTTTGGATTGATCCTTGTGGCCATTCGCATCTGCGATAGATCTTAAAAAATAGTTTTTCGCTTTGGCATGTAGAAATGCAGCGACGATCCGCGTCGGCGAGCGTCGATGCCGCTGCGCGGCTCGAATTTCTTCACCGCTTGTTCCAACGGACCGCTACAATTGCAATATTGACCGAACCAAGATGAACCCGCGAATCTCGCTAAGCGACCTCGTTGACAGATTGGAATCGGCCGACCACGCGATCGCCTATTTCAATACGCCGTTGCCGGAACCGCTGCTCTACGGAATGCGCCTCCTGGCCGGGCGGCGCGGCCGTGGCAGCGTCGATCTGGTCGGCGAACAGATTGACGATGTTGCCTATCTCAAAAAATTTGAATTTTGCCGGCCCATCAGTTTACAACGGCGTCGGTCTGCCGCGGGAAACCTTGGTCATCGTCGATCGAACTCACGGCTATTGGTTAGCCACCGACCTAGATGCGGCCGGGGGCGCTCTGGCGGCGGCGGATAATGCGCCGGACCTCTATATCAAATTGCTCTGGCGCCGATTCGGCCTGGCGGTCTCTTATGAGGGCGAGCTGAAGGAAGTTTATCCTGACACTGGATTTTTTTGCGTCGGGTTGGAAGAACAACGAGAGCTGTGGTGTCGTGTCAGCCAAGCACGAAGCAATGGCTTCCCGGCGGCGGGCGCCCGAGTGCAACTCTTCGGCTGGATCAAGTGGAACAGTCAGATCATGGAAGTCTTGGAGCTAGCTCGAGTTGACCCCAAGACATGACCTTTGCGCGCGATTACTTCTGAATCGGCCGGAACTTCGGTAGGCTGATCTCGGGCGTTACGTCGTCCCAGGCGACTTCGACGCGCATGCCGATCGCGACTTCTTTCGGATCGATACCGATCACATTGGTGTGCATGCGCACGCCCTCGTCCAGCTCGACGATGGCGAGCACGTAGGGCACGTCTTCAGTGAACGCCGGATGGGCCGGCTGGTAAGAGATCGAACAAGCGTAGACCCAACCCTTCCCGCTAGACTCGACCCACTCCAACGTTCCGACACCGAAACACTCGGGCCCGGGGCAGATGTCGCGCGGGTAGAAAACCCGAGTTCCACATGCGCTGCAGCGTTGGTAAGTGAGGCGATGTTCCTTCGCGGCATCCCAGAATGGCCGGCTGACGTGGGATGGGGTTGGAAGAGGTTTCTTGTATTCGCTCGTGGTGGCCATTTCGGTGACTCCTTGGCGTTTGGTGCTTTTCGGGTTTACGGATGCTTCGACTGCTGGTTCGGAATCTACAGGGCCGCGTCGCTCGCTAGCAGCAGCGCCGACTGCTGCGAGAACGTACCGCCGGATCCGGTCACGTAGATCAAATCGGTGGGACCCGGCACTTGGTGCTCGCCGGCGTCGCGACGGATCTGGCGCACCGCCTCGGTGACCTGGGCACAGCCGCCCGCGGTCGACGCTTGGCCATAGGAGAGCTGACCGCCATGGGTGTTCAGCGGCTTATCGCCCTTAAAGGTCAAATCGTGTTCTTGAATCCAGTCGCCGGCGGTGCCCTTCGGGCAGAAGCCGGATTCTTCCAGCTCGCACATCACGGTGATGGTGAATGAGTCGTAAATCTCCATGACCTCGACATCGGACGGGCCGTAGCCCGCCATGGCAAACGCTTTGCGCGCGGCCCGACCCACCGGGGAGATGGTGATCTCGCCGACATGCGTGAGGTTGCCGCGCGACACGCCGTTGGCGCCGCCGAGCACGTAGGCGGGCTTATGGCGCATGCCGCGCGCGATGTCTGCCCGGGTGACGACGAACGCGCAAGCCCCAGCGCAGGGCATGACACATTCCAATAAATGAAGCGGATCGGCCACGATGCGCGAGTTGACCACGTCGTCAACCGTAATCGGCACGTCATGCCAGATGGCCATCGGATTGTGGTTGGCATTGTAACGCAGGTCCACGCTGATCTTGGCGCGCTTCTCGACGGTCGCGCCATACAGCTTCTCGTAGCGCTTGGC
>DATACQ010000112.1:0-3080 GCA_036258955.1 Binatia bacterium | reverse complement strand
AATCGGCGCCGCGGTAGACGCGACTTGGAATTTGAGCTAATCGACACGGGGGTTTTTGATCAGGACCGTTACTTCGACGTTTTTATTGAATACGCCAAAGCGACGCCAGACGACATTTTGATTCGCTTCGAAGCGATCAACCGCGGCCCCCAGCCCGCCCCGCTCCACCTGCTCCCGACAATTTGGTTTCGCAACACCTGGTCCTGGGGGCTCGATGACCGCAAGCCTCGGTTGCGCCGCGATTCAGCATCAGAAATGGCTGCGTTCCGGCTCGAACATCACTACTACGGCGACCGTTGGCTCCACTGCGAAGGCGCCCCCGAACTCCTCTTCACGGAAAATGAAACCAACAACAGCCGGCTTTTCAATGCCGAGAACGCATCACCCTACGTGAAAGACGCGTTCAATGACTATATCATCCACGACGCGAAGAGCGCCGTGAATCCCGGCGATTACGGCACCAAGGGATCCGCCCACTACTACGCGATGATTGCACCTGGGGAATCTCTCGTGGTGCGCTTGCGTCTGTCGAACGGCGGAGAAGGCAACAAGAAAGCTCTGAACGGTAACTTTGATTCGCTCATGGCGCGACGCCGGGAAGAAGCTAACGATTTTTATAAAACGGTGATTCCCGAGGGCATCGATCCCGACCGTAAAAACATCATGCGCCAGGCGCTCGGCGGTTTACTGTGGACCAAGCAGTTCTACCACTACGACGTAGAGCGCTGGCTCAAAGGCGACCCCGGGTCTGAGCCCCCTGCCGAGCGCCTAAACGGCCGCAACAAGGAATGGCGCCATCTGTACAATGCGGACGTCATCTCTATGCCGGATAAATGGGAATATCCCTGGTACGCGGCCTGGGATCTGGCTTTCCATTGCATCGGTCTGGCACTGGTGGATTCGGAATTCGCTAAAGAACAACTACTGCTGATGACTCGCGAGTGGTATATGCATCCGAACGGCCAGCTTCCGGCGTATGAATGGGCCTTCGGCGATGTCAACCCGCCCGTGCACGCCTGGGCGGCGTGGCGCGTCTACAAAGTCGAAATGAAACGTCGCGGCAAAGGCGACCGGGCATTTCTGGAGCGAATCTTCCAAAAACTCCTGCTGAATTTCACGTGGTGGGTAAACCGTAAAGACGCCGCGGGCCGCAACGTCTTTCAAGGGGGATTTCTCGGTCTCGACAACATTGGCGTCTTCGATCGCAGCGCACCCCTTCCGACAGGCGGCCAGATTGAACAATCCGATGCGACTAGCTGGATGGGAATGTACTGTCTCAATATGCTTGCCATCGCGTTGGAGCTGGCTAAGGAGAACCCGGTATACGAAGATGTGGCCAGCAAGTTTTTCGAACATTTCGTTTATATCTGCGAGGCCATGAACAATTTGGGCGGAGAACGCATCGAGCTATGGAACGAAAACGATGGCTTCTATTATGACGTCCTCCACACCCCTGACGGTCGCAGGGAAGCGCTAAGAGTCCGCTCGATCGTGGGATTGATCCCGCTGTTCGCGGTGGAGACGCTGGACCCTGGAATCGTCGATAGGCTCCCCGGATTCAAACGCCGCATGCAATGGTTTATCGAGAACCGTCCGGGCCTGGGGAATCATATCGAGATTGACTCGTCGGACGAGGGACCGCGGCGCTTTTTGTCTTTGGTCAATCGCCAACGATTAAAGCGCGTCCTGCGCTACATGTTAGACGAAACGGAGTTTTTGTCGCCTTACGGGATCCGGGCGGTTTCCCGTTACCACTTGAGCCATCCTTACCGCTTGGCGGTGAATGGAACGGAGTACCGGGTAGACTATGAACCCGCGGAATCGAGTACTGGCCTATTCGGCGGCAATTCCAATTGGCGCGGTCCAGTCTGGTTTCCGGTGAACTATCTGCTAATCGAATCGCTGCAAAAGTTTCATTTTTTTCTCGGCGATAGTTTCAAAGTTGAGTGTCCCAGGGGCTCCGGCAAGCTGCTGAATCTGTGGGATGTCGCCGGCGAAATCTCACAGCGTCTGACGCGGATCTTTACCCGTGATCCAGCAGAGCGACGCCCGGTTTTCGGGGCTGCCGAGAAATTCCAGAGGGATGTTCATTGGCGGGACTTTCTGCTTTTCTATGAGTATTTCCACGGCGATAACGGCGCGGGCATCGGCGCCAGTCATCAGACCGGCTGGACCGCACTGGTAGCGAAGCTGATACAGCAATACGGCCTCTAAAACGGCCGGACGCACGATCATTAGGCATTAGCTCGTTCAGAACGCACTCTAGAGCGAATGAAATCCATCGAATCTCGATTTGCAAGTTAGGGACAGGTCACGACCTGTCCCTACTCGACCAAAATCGGTATCTGACTCGTTGGAGAGACTCAGGACAGACCCCGGCGAAGAATTTCCGCTAAGCACCCAGTTTGACCTGCTCTAAATTTCCTGGCTTGCTGATCAGAACTTGATGCGTGAAAACAGCTCCGAACGCGCGCGCACGATCCTCCCTGCCTGCTCGCTTGGGCTTATGACGGCGGCATTCATCGTCGCTAAAACCGGACGCGATGCGCTGTTCTTTCAAGGTAATGGCGTTTTTCAACTGCCCGTCGCCACGATGGCGATTGCGGCAGCTTCCCTGCCGCTTGCCATGATTTTCGTCAAGGCAATGAAAACCTGGGGCGCACGCCCCTCGCGCATTGGCATCATGATATTTGCCGCCTCCGTTCTCGCTCTCTGCGCGCCCTTTCTTCAAGCCGGCGAGTCTGCCTTACTGTTCAACATTTTTATTTTCATCCCGAGCGTTTTCGGCATCATGTTCGCCAGCGTCTGGCTGCTCGCCAGCGATTTATTAGAGCATACAGCTAAACCGGCAGCGGCGCGCTCGTTCAGCCGGATTGCGGCAAGCTCGCTGGGAGGCGGCATTGTGGGCGGTTTTATCGCCAAAGCGCTCGTGCCCGTCATCGAGCCAAGATGGCTAATTTTTCTCAGTGCGGTCATGATCGCCGGAGTCGCAGGGTTGCTGATTGACACGCACCGGCGTTTTCCCACCAACATCGCTGCGAAAACCGCATCCGAGGGGAGGCGATCCATTTTTCTTCAGC
>DATACQ010000111.1:0-6639 GCA_036258955.1 Binatia bacterium | reverse complement strand
CATGCCTGCAACTTCGCCGGCGGCGTAAAGACCCGGGATAGGCTCGAAGTACTTGTTCAGGACCCGGCAATGCAGGTCCGTCTTAACCCCGCCGAAGTTTTTGCGCGCCAACGGAAAGATCTGAATTGCGTAATAGGGTGGCGTATCGAACTTCTTTGAAAGCTTCAACGACTTGCCGAACTTCGGATCCTTCTCCAAACCCCGATCGAAGCAGCTGTTGTAATCATTGATTTCGCCCACAAAAGTTTCGAGGTTCTCTACGCCAATTTGTCTGCCCAGTTCTTCAAAAGTCTCGGCTTTCTTTATGTAGGGTGAATTGTTTAACAGCTCTTCGACCTTGGTGCGATCGATGACATCGCCGCGGCGGTAATAAGGGTCGGCGATGTCGATCTTTGCCAACATAGGTGTGTCGGCAACGGCCCATGCGTGCGGCGGCGTTTGCGCGAGCAAGGCCGGAGTTGCCGAGGCGCCCCCGGTCAATGACTCGTTATGAAAGCGTTTGCCTTGTTGATTAAACCAAATGTAGCCCGGTACCATACGGAATACCAAGCCGCGTCTCTGTCTCGGGTCGCGGTAATCGGGGGTGGCGTAAACATAAAACCAGATATGTTCCATGTGAGTAAAGTAGCCGCCCAGCTCCCGGATCATCTTATGACCTTCGCCTCGAGCACCGAAGCCCGATCCTTCCATGACCCTGAACTTTCTAAACTCGGGACGATACTGCAACACCATTTCCAGATTAGAATTGAATCCGCCGGTGGCGACGACCACGGCTTTCGCGTGAACGTCGAAACTTTCTTGATCTCTTTGCGCGATGACGCCGCTCACCCGGCCGTTTTCTGTGAGCAGTTTTCCGGCCGACGTGGATGTCATGATGGTTATGCCTGGTTGTTTCGCAGCGTGGTTGATCAGCGCCGTCATGAGGCCGAGCCCGTTATTGTCGGGCCGGTGCCAACGGAGCACACGATTTCCTTCCTGAAACTTCATATCCACCCAGTTCACGCCACAGCTCTCCGCCCAGTGATAGAGATCATGAAGCGTGTGTTCGAGATAAAATCTCGCCCAGACCTCGTCTGCCGCGCCGCCGCCCCATTCGATCCAATCCTCGAACGCCAAGTCCGGTGTATCTTCGATTCCCTGCGCCTTCTGTAACGGCGTGCCGACCAAGCAGCAGCCGCCGCCCGAAATTGCCGCCGTGCCCCCGCATTCGGCAGCCTGCTCCAGCACGACGCATTTGCCGCCGGCGCGCGCAACCTCGATAGCGGCGGGAATTCCGGCGCCGCCGCCTCCCACGATCGCCACATCGGTTTCAATGATTGATTCAGGCATATGAAACTCCTCGAACGTCTCGCTCAGGACGATTTATCACCGTTATTGGCGCCGGGTCAAATTAACTGTGTTTTGTTCAAACCGTTCAGTGCGCCGGTAAAAGCCGGCAAGGTGTTGTGGATGAAAGTTTCATACAGTGAAGGGTTAGCGACCCACACTGGCTCCGAGTCATGCATGGTCGTCGGTAACGGCGAGCGTGAAGCGTTGACAGGGGTACGTACAGGCCAGGTATTGAGCCGCGAAATTGAACCACCATCGCGCGAGCGATGGTCACTCCCTGGTGCCGACGCTCTTGAACGAAGCGGAAGGCAAAACTGGAAGCGTCGATATCGCGAGACGCTTTTGGACCTCGCGCGGTCTGAGACCCTGCGCATGTACGCAAGCACCTTGAGCGGAAACCGGGAGATCCCGTGTTTGTCTGTGGGAGAGGAAAACACAGACCGCATCGGAAAGTCCAAGGACGCAAATCGATGATGCACGAACACGGGAAGTCGGACAGACCCATAGTACCTGCGAAGGCGCCGAACGAGGCCGAGCCTGGAGAGGCCAAGGAGGTGCTGGAGGGAAGGGGGCTGGCCAAGGGGAAGGCGCCCGAGCGCAACATGTCCCGGACTCAGAGCCGGACCAGCATGTCCAGCGCGCTTGAGCGAATACGTCAGGCAGCGAGGAGGGATAAAGGACAGCGGTTCACAGCTCTTTTGCACCACGTCTACTCCATGGAAACACTGAAGGCGGCCTACTTCGGGCTGAAACGGGATGCGTCTGCAGGCATCGATGGAACCACGTGGAGGCAGTACGGAGAGAGACTTGAGAGTCGTCTTTTGGACCTCTCCGATCGAGTCCAACGAGGAGCCTACCGGGCAGAACCTGTGCGTAGAGCCTATATTCCGAAGGCAGGCGACCCGGGCAAGGTTCGAGCGCTCGGAGTGCTCGTGCTGGAAGACAAAATCGTCCAGCGCGCAACGGCCGAAGTGCTCAGTAGCCTTTACGAACAGGACTTTGTGAGGTTCTCCTATGGCTTTCGTCCTAAGAGAAGTCCACATCAGGCGCTGGATGCGCTCAGCGTTGGAATCGTGAGAAGAAAAGTGAACTGGGTGCTCGATGCCGACATTCGTGGGTTCTTTGATACCCTCGACCACGAATGGTTGGTGAAATTTGTCGAGCACCGCGTGGCCGATCGGCGCGTGGTACGGCTGATCCAGAAGTGGCTCAACGCCGGAGTGCTGGAAGAAGGCAAGCACATGGAGACAGAGATGGGGACCATTCAAGGCGGGAGCATCAGTCCGCTGCTGGCCAACATCTATCTGCATTATGTGTTTGATCTGTGGGTCAAGCAGTGGCGGAAAAGGAAAGCGCACGGGGATGTGATCGTGGTGCGCTTTGCTGACGATTTCGTTATCGGCTTTGAACACAGAGGTGACGGGGAGCGGTTTTTGAGCGAACTTATAGAGCGGCTTAAGCACTTTGGGTTGGAACTGCACACCCAAAAGACGCGTCTGATCGAGTTTGGCAGAAATGCGGAAGAAAGCCGACGAGACCGGGGCGAACGAAAGCCTGAGACGTTTAACTTTCTGGGCTTCACCCATAGCTGCGCCAAGACGCGGAAAGGGAAGTTCGTGGTGCTGCGGCAAACGATGCGCAAGCGGTGGCAGGCCAAGCTCAAGGGAGTTAAAGCCGAACTCAGGGGTCGCATGCACAAGCCGGTACCCGAAATGGGCCGCTATGTGCGCGCGGTGATTACTGGGCATATGCGTTACTATGCGGTGCCGATGAATGCGGTTTCGGTCAGTGACTTTCGTATTGGCGTGGCGCGAATCTGGCGACGGGTGCTCAAAAGACGCAGCCAGAAAGCGCACATGCCGTGGACTCGAATGCAGCGCTATATAGCTCGTTGGGTCCCTCAAACTCACGTTTGTCATCCGTATCCCTGGCAGCGCTTTGGCGTCATTACCTAAGGCAAGAGCCGGATGCAGCAATCCTGCACGTCCGGATCCGTGGAGGGGGTTATGGGCGACCATGATTCCTACTCCGACAAGTTCAAGGTAAGGCTTCGGCGCGACTCCGACGAGCCTCGGCTGTTTTGATTCTGTTATCAGAGTGGTCAGCGCATGAAATACGTGGCTGCGGCGGTACAGATGGTTGCCTCGGACGATAAGGCGGCCAACCTCGCGGAGGCGGAACATTGGATCCGCGAAGCGGCGCTCCGGCGTGCTCGGGTCGTGGCGCTTCCCGAAGTCTTCATCTGGCGCGGCGAAAAGCGGCGCGAAAGAGAAGCCGCCGAGACGCTGGGCGGGGCCACGACGGCGCGTATGGCGCTACTCGCGCGTGAGCTTCGCCTCTACCTTCTTGCCGGCTCCATTCTCGAGGAAATTCCAAACAGTGACAAAGCCTTCAATACCAGCTTGCTGTTCGGTCCTTCCGGTGAGTTGCTGGCCAGTTACCGAAAGATCCATTTGTTCGATGTGGATCTTGCCAATGGCGTTTCGCTGCGCGAGTCTGCGACTCGCGAGTACGGCAGCACCGTCGTGGCAGTCGATACGGAACTGGGAATAATGGGGCTAACCGTCTGCTACGATCTGCGATTTCCCGAGCTCTATCGCGGTTTGGCGGCCAGAGGCGCGGAGCTTATCTTTGTCCCTGCGGCGTTTACGGCGTTCACTGGCAAGGCGCACTGGGAACCGCTGCTTCGCGCCCGTGCGATCGAGAATCAAGCTTATATCATCGCGCCCGATCAATTTGGCAGTAGCCCCAATAGCTTTGAAACCCATGGCCATTCGATGGTGGTAGATCCCTGGGGGATGATTATCGCAGAAGCTTCGGACGGCGCTGGTATAATTACAGCGGAGATCGATCTCGACTACCTCGCCAAAGTCCGCAGCGAGCTACCCGCTTTGAAGCATCGCCGGTTAACCTAGAGAGATGCATCGTTCTCCCTCCTGCGCCCTCAGGTGAATTTAAGATAGATTGCAAATCTATGCCTTAAAGGCTAATCGCCGCTCTTGTTTTGACAGCCTCGAGCGACTTGCCATGAGGTCGCAGTTCTCGTGATCGTCCAAACGGAACAGCGGCAAGCTCACCCGCGTTCCGCACTGATTGTCACTCCACATGTTCGCGACGTCATTGCAACGAGGCGGCAACGAGCCGCAATCCAACCAGCCCCAGAGCGATCGCCAAACTGCGAATAATCCAGTCTCCGCGGATGTGTTGTGATAGTTTAGCGGCGACTTGCGCGCCCAAGATGGCGCCAATCGATAGCGCGACCGCGCGGCGGACGCCGTGATGAAACAAACCAGCGGCAATATGGGCGGCGCTGCCGGTCAGCGCGGTGATGGTCAAGACAAACAGCGAGGTTGCGGTCGCGACATGAACGGGAAAGTGCAAGAGATAAACGAGAGCGGGCATATAGAGAAATCCTCCGCCAACACCGAGGAAGCTAGAGATAAACCCAAAAACGGTGCTCAGCATTATGCCAACTAGTAAGCGAAATCTGCTCAAACCCATGATGCTCCGCGGCCAACCGCCCGCTTGCTCCACCTGAGGAATAGTTTTCTTCGCCGGGCTGACGGCCAGGAAAATCGCAATGAGTACCAAAAGAAGTCCGAAGAGTAGGTCGAACCATGCGCGGCTCACGCCCGTGGTTGTCAAGGCGCCCAGAACGGCTCCGGGCATTGTTGCTAAAGACAAAATGATTCCGGATTTGTAATCGATTCTCTTCGACCGCGCATAGGCGAGGCTTCCTGAAAGTGCGTTAAAGAAAACCACAGCCAAAGAGATGCTGGTAATAGTTTCCGGCGCATCGCCGGGAAACAGAAGCAGAAGCGCGGGAGCAAGCACGAAACCTCCGCCGGCGCCGATGAGAGTTCCGTAAGCGCCGGCGAAAAACCCTAGCGGGATGAGCCACAAGAATACCAGATACTCGTCCATTCATTACTTTTAACAACAGAGGCGTGAAGCGTAAACTCGGGTCGAGCACGCTGCTTAGAATTTGAGCGAGCGCTCATTTGCTAGGCATGAGCGGCGCTCCTTACCAACTCCCCAGCCGCGTACTGACTCTCTAAGCCTCAGTATTTCCGTATTAAACGTGCTAATAGCCGGTTACAGGAAACTGGCATTGTCGTTGCTGTAAGGCTCCACAAACTAGCCGGAATGATCACGAGATCGCGTTCGAGAAGTAAGCCTCTGATTGATCGCCGCCAGTTTAGGCACGCCCATCTATGAAGGCCCGTCAGAGAAATCGGCTGGAACCCAATATCCATCGCGACTCACGACCAGTAGATTCGTTTCGGCCGAGAAGATCAAAGCGGATACGCGCCTTTGCCATACCCTCAAATACTAAGGCGAGAGATTTCTCGTCGAGTTTCTCCGCCGGGGTGCAACGTGCGAGATCTCGCAACCGTGAGGCAGGGCTGGCGGAAATATGACGGTGTTTTGTCATTGCTGAGCACGAGCCGTCGCGCAGGCATCTCGCAGCTGCACAGAAGAGAATCACTGCTTGATTTTGCGACAAGCCAATCGGCACCGGAGTTGCGCGCCGGGAAGTTTAATCGTTCTTTTTTGCGGCCTTAAACTGGTTTGATCGGGCGTGCGCTTAGCACTGCGGTTGCGTTGTTTTTCAAACGGTTTTTTTTGCCGCGCACTGGCTAGTCACGCGATATAAAAATTTGCAAGGAGGAGGTATTCGTTGATGTCGATGAAGTTTGTTGGAGCACTTTCCTTTTTCCTGATGGTGCTGCTGCACGGAGCCATCTTACGCGGCCAGGATGGCAAGCCACTACCTCCCGGTTGGCTCAGCCTCGATGGCAGCGTGGGCTTGATAGATAGAGCGATAGCCGACGGTAAAGGTTCTTTGGAAAGCGCTCTTGGCGTTGCCATTGCCGGTTTTCTCGATACCGGTTACACGTGGAGCTCGAATCATCCGCGCAGTCCGGCCAATATCAGCGGGAGATATTTCGACAAAGACTACGATAAAATCGTCTTTAATAATTTCCATCTTATGCTGGACAAACCGGAAAAGGACTGGGGAGTGGGATTTCGTATCTCCGGTGATTTCGGCCGGAGTGGTGAGTTGCTGCGTGAAGCGACTCTATGGGGATCGCGGCTTCAGGACGAACCCTCGGCGGAGCTACGTGAGGCCTATTTGACGACAACGATACCTTTCGGCGCAGGTATCGGCGTCAAAGGCGGGCTATTTGTAACGCCGTTGGGCACCGAAATTCTAAACGCGCCGGGCGCCTATAACGAGAATATTTCGCGCTCGTTCGCTTTCAACTTCGGGGTGCCCCTGCGCCATCTCGGGATGCTTTTTAGTTA
>DATACQ010000110.1:0-4383 GCA_036258955.1 Binatia bacterium | reverse complement strand
GGCTCTGGTCGTCAAGAAGGGAAAGTCGTGACCTGTCTTTCGTCAGAAACCCTGCGATGGGACAGGTCGCGACCTCTCCCTACAATGCATGGGAACGGACGTATCTACCAAAGTATCAAAATCATATCTTACCCTCATTCCGTGCGAGCGGTTGATCAGATGCCGCCCCCTTTCCCGGCGGCCCCCTGAGCCTCCGCACATCACCGATGCGGATCGTCAATCCATCGCGGTCAAAGTATTCAAGCAGCGGTATGGTGTACTTGCGCGTGGAACCGATCAAGTCACGAAAAGAGGCGGCAGTCATTTCGCCCTTTTGGCTCAAGAAATTTCTCAACGTGGTCCTGATCTGGTCAATGCTAGAGCCGAGAAAATACATGTCCGCTGTGATGCGCACGACCGAGCCGTCGCGCTCCAGCAATCGAATGACTTCGGTAAGCTTCGCACGATTGATGCCTAACTGTCTTTCGACCTCTTTCACGTCGGGAGGCGCCAGTGGCTGCTCGCCAAGAATCTTCTTGATACGCTCCATCAAGTTTTTCTCCTGCCCGCCGAGCTGCACCCGGTGGCTAACGAGGCGCAGCAGGTTGCCTTCTTTGGCGATCGCTTTGTCGTTGGCTAACGAATCGACAAGGACCCGAAAAATTTTGGGCGAGAGATCGAATGGGAGCTTCCCCCTCACCTCCTCCATGTCCATCCCTGGGACGAGAGGATGGCTGGCGTGAAAAGCTTTGAGAGTTGCCAGTAGCGTATCTTTGACGCGCTGCCACTTGGGTTCAGTCGTGTAGAGTCTTTCCCCCTCAGCGTTAATCCGGCGCAGTGTCCTGAGTTTGTCGATCTCTGTGCGCGCATCGTCTTCGTGAATATTGAGGAACTGGTGGATTGGCCCGAGCGGCAATGCGAACGATTGGCTTTCATTGAGAAACGTTTCGATCAGCTGTGCGGTCTCCCCCGTGTGCAGCGCGACCAATCGGTTTGTCAGGTCTTTCTCACCGCGTCGATGACGCTGTGCCCACGGGTGAATCGCGATGCCGCCGGCCAGTGTGCGCCGGGCGGTTTCATCACGCAAAATGAAGTGATCGCCGCGCAGAACGAGGAGCGGCTCGTTGAGCGTGATCTGGCAATAAGCCGATTCCTTCGCTTCCGCTTTGTCCTTTTCGCCAAGCAGGACGATTTTTCCGAGTCGTTCCGCAGCTCCCAAATGGACTCGGACGCGCTGGTGATTCTTGATGCCTTTGGTGGCCGCCGGCCGCACTTCGAGAAATGCGTCGAAACGTTCTGTCGTGAATGAAATCTTCTCGTGGCAGATAACATGACCGCGTTCGATGGCTGCTCGCTCGGGTCCGGTGAGATTCATGGCGACACGTTGTCCCCAACCGGCACCGGCCACAGAATGGCCATGTACTTGTAGGCTGCGGACTCGAAATAAATGATCTCCCGGCAGGCAGCGGACTTGCTCGCCGACTCTAACAGTGCCGCTCAAAGCAGTCCCCGTCACGACGACACCGTGCCCTTGTAGGACGAAAGCGCGATCGACCGGCAAGCGAAAATAGCCGCTGGGCGCGGGCTTGTTGCCGCCTTTCAAGATTTGCGCGATACGGGTTTTCAGCTCATCGACGCCAGCCCCGGTGGCAGAGGAGACCGCGACCTTGGGCGAGTTTTCCAAATTCGTGCCGAGGGTGAGTATGTCGATCTCTTCTTCGACTTCCGCAACGCGCGCGGGTGACACCAGATCAACCTTCGTAATCACGAAAATTGCCATTTTAACGCCCAGAAGGTGGACGATGTCCAGGTGTTCCTCGGTTTGCGGCATGACACCGTCGTCGGCCGCGACGGTGAAGAGCACGAGGTCGATACCGTGGGCCCCTGCAAGCATGTTCTTGATGAAGCGCTCATGGCCGGGTACATCGACGACCCCGAACTCGGTGCCGTCCGGCAAGGTGAGATGGGCAAAGCCGAGGTCGATCGAAATGCCGCGCTCTTTTTCCTCCTTGAGGCGGTCGGTGTCCTGACCGGTGAGTGCTTTGATCAAGCTCGTCTTGCCGTGATCGATATGGCCGGCGGTGCCGATGATGTATGGCATCTTAAGATAAGTTCAAAGTTCAAGGTTCAAAGTTCAACGTGTAAGATTCGGAATCTTGCGGCACGAGTAAATTCACCCTCGCCCCCTTGCGGGAGAGGGTAGGGTGAGGGTCCGGATGTTCGAAACGGAACATGGATCTTCTCGCTACAGCGCATGGTCACTATCAAACTTCGGAACCAGATCCTCGGGCTCGAAGATTGTTCTAAGATCCAGTAAAAATCGATCATCTTTGATCCTGCCGATGATCGGTGGATCGGCGCTGCGAAACGTAGTGGCGATAACCGTGGGGTTTAGATTATCGTGCGTGATCGCCAACACAAACGTCGGCAGCTCTTCAGTGGGTAACGCTCCGCTGCCGATCTGTGAAGTGGATTCCTCCAAATCGATGCGGAACTCTTTTCCCAGCGCGCTTTGTAGTTGGGCAGCCGCCTTTTCGCCGGTTGCGCGAATTTCAGCCGGGGAACGGGTGAATGCGTGCAGTGTCGGAATCGCTTGAGCGATATCGGCCGATTGCCGATAAAGCCGCAGCGTTGCTTCCAGCGCGGCCAACGTTACTTTGCCGCAGCGGAGTGCCCGTTGCAGGTGATTCTGATTGATACGGCGAACGATATCCTTTTTACCGGCTAGCAAACCGGCTTGCGGCCCGCCGAGAATCTTATCACCGCTAAAGGTTACAATATCCGCGCCGGCGGCTATGCGTTCCGCCACTAACGGCTCCTTGGGCAACCCGTAACGGCTGAGGTCGAGAAGCGCGCCACTGCCCAGGTCTTCCATCACGGAGAGCTTGTGCCGCTTGCCGATCGCAACCAGGTCTTCCAGGCTAACCTCCGCGGTAAAACCAATGACCTTGTAATTGCTGTTGTGGACTTTCAAAAGCAGCGCGGTGTTTTCGTTAATCGCGTTTTCGTAGTCCGCCGGATGGGTGCGGTTGGTGCTGCCGACTTCCTTTAGAATCGCGCCGCTCTTGGCCATGATCTCGGGAATGCGAAAGGCGCCGCCGATCTCGATCAGCTCGCCTCGGGAAACGATGACTTCCTTGTTTTGCGCAAGGGTGTTCAAGCCCAGCAGCACGGCAGCGGCATTATTGTTGACCACCGTAGCAGCCTCGGCGCCGGTAAGCTCGACGATGAGACTTTGTAATGTCTCCTCGCGTCGCCCGCGCTTGCCGAGCTCCAGATCAAACTCGAGGTTCACGGGGTAACGAGCGACGGTGCTCATCGCTTCGATGGCTTCCGGTGCCAGAAGCGCGCGCCCGAGATTGGTGTGGAGGATGGTGCCAGTAGCGTTGATAACCCGAACATGACCAGGGCGGCTCTCCGCAGCGATGCGCGTCTCGACTTCGCTGATCACAGCATCATCTGCGGTCAATGCGCCTTTTCCCTGCCTTAAGGCGGCGCGCAATTCGTCCACCGCTGCGCGGCACTTTTGCGTGACGTACTCCCGGTTGTAGCGGGTCAAGAGAGTCTGGCAACGCGGGTGCTTAAGCAGCCGGTCTACCGAGGGAATTTCACGGAGAATGTTAGCGCCTTCGGCCATTGGAGGAGAGTCAGCGTTGCATATGGCCGGGCTATTTTCAACTTGTGCAGGCTGCTGAAAAAGGCTCATATGCGTGGTTGCGCTCGCCCGATTTCGCGTCAACGTACAAGAGTACGCCTCCGCTCATCGGCCTTCGCGCGCCTCGCATCTGAACCTTTTTGAGCAGCCTGCAGTGCGGTATTTGGCAGGATTTTCGCTGCTGACTTCGCAGCAAAAGTCACGAGCGCCTTTGTAGTGTTTACAAACGCAGTGAACCACGCCTCTTTGAAGCGAGCCCACAGAGCCGGGGCTTAACTATTAGCTATGGCCGTGCCTCTTGGCTTTCTCGCTGTGCTTGAACTTTGGAGCCTTCGGAAATACATTCGGTGGGATAATACGCAAGATGAACGACAAGAGCGTAGATACCGAGCCGGATGATGCAAGGATCAGAGCAGCCATTCTCCGGACCCTCGAGAGCCGGGATAGAAAGGCGCGGTTCGTTACGGAGCTAAACGCCGCGCTGGCGCGCTCCAACTGTTATGCGGAGTCAGTAGAGCGCATCCTCGCGGAGCTGACAACCGAAGGCGTTGTCATCGTGCGCGATCATTTCTGCGCCGATCCGCATCTGGCCGGCGTCGATTTACGAATCGCGGCACGGGTGGAGGACGATGCAGGCGCGGACGCGCAGATGAACGCCATTCGCGCCATCGACGCCGCGTGGGACAAGTGGTTGGGCGAGTATTTGGCCAATCATCGCTGTAGCTAGCGCAGGCTGCTGAAAAAGACTC
>DATACQ010000109.1:0-2870 GCA_036258955.1 Binatia bacterium | reverse complement strand
GCCCCGGAAATCCGCCGCAGCGAGTGAAAATGCTGCGTGATGCTTATGCCAAAGCGATGAGAGATCCCGGACTGATTGAAGAGGCCAAAAAGGGCCAGATGGATATGGAGCATACGTCGGGCGAAGATCTGCAGAACCTGCTGCAAGATCTGATGAGCCAACCGCCCGATGTCATGGAACGAGTCCGACGCATCTTGACCGAATAGCGCGCAGGCTCCTGAAAGCCGAAAAGAGCTTCGACTTGCTTACAGGCAAGATTTATTCAACACGCGGCGAATCGAATTGTATGATCGAAGGAAGTTTTCCGTCTAACATCATGGAAAGGAGTGCTTATGATGGTATCAAGATTTTTTCTCGCGCTCTGTTTGGTCCTTGCCGCTACGACGCAAGGGTTTGCGCAAGCTGATTTTTACAAGGGCAAGCAGATCCGGGTTGTGGTCGGCTTTACTACCGGCGGTTTTTATGACCGCTGGGCGCGGCTGCTGTCGCGCTATATGCCGAAATACATTCCGGGAAACCCAAGCTTTATTGTGCAGAACATGCCGGGCGCAGGCTCGCTCGTGGCGACGAACTATGTGTACGGCGTCGCCAAACCCGACGGCTTGACCATCGGCTTTCCCAGCAGCGCCATCTATCTTGATCAGATCGTCGGCCGCCCTGAAGTCAAGTTCGACGTCAGCAAGTTTGCCTGGATCGGCTCCCCGGTGACCGAACCGATGATTCTCTACATGCGAGCCGATACGCCGTATAAAACTATCTCGGATGTGAAATATGCCAAAGAGCCGCCCAAATGCGGATCCACTGGTACCTCGAGCAGTGACTTCATTCTGGCGCGCACGTTAGAAGACACGTTGCCGCCCCTGAAGATCAATACGGTGCTAGGCTATCCCGGCGGGTCCGAGATCGACGTCGCGGTCGAAAAGGGCGAGGTCATGTGCCGTGGCATGACCGCTTCGCCGTTCTTCGGGCGCGAGCCGTTCTTGACCTGGCAAAAGAACAACTTCGTTCGCGTGCTACTCTATACCGGCGCCAAGCGCGACGAAAGAATTCCGGATGTGCCGACCATTGCGGAAATATTCGACAAAGAAAAAGTGCCGGAGAGCAGTCGCCGTGTCGCTCGGGTGATTTTCGCCGCCGAGTCTTTCGGACGGCCGATTGTTTCCGGCCCCGGAACCCCCACAGACCGGGTCGAAACGCTGAGACACGGTTTCGAGCAGGCTATGAAGGATCCCGAACTGCTCGCCGAGACGAAAAAACAAAGAATGGATGTCGATCCAACGAGCGGCGCCGAGTTGGAAAAGCTTGCGCAGGAAATATTGCAGCAGCCGCCGGACGTAATGGCGCGGGTGAAAAAACTCCTCGCCAACTGACAAATCGTCGCGCGCGCAAGAGTAGGGCTCATGCAATGCCTGGGTGAATCAGTTGATTCTGATTCCTTAAATGATACGGTTCGTTGAAATTCTCTTGAGGAGGTCACGACTTAAATGCTTCGTTTCCTAAGCTCTACGTTCTTACTGTCACTGGTCATCGCCGGTGATGCGCGAGCCCAGACGCCATTTTATCAGGGAAAGACGATAACGATCATCGTCGGCACCAAAGCGGGCGATGCTTATGATCTTTACCCGCGCATGCTCGCCGAATTCATGCCGAAATATATTCCCGGTAACCCTAACATCATTATTCAGAACATGCCTGGGGCCGCGTCAATGATTGCGGCCAACCACGTTTACAATGTCGTCAAGCCGGACGGTCTGACGATCGCGGCCATTTACCCCGCCCTCTACTTCGAGCAGCTCACGAACAAGCCCCAAGTGAAATTCGATTGGACCAAATTTGGTTGGATCGGCAGTCCGGTCAAATCAAATCATCTACTCTACATGCGCTCTGATGCACCGTACAAATCCATGGACGACATCAAGAACGCGAAAACGCCTCCGAAGTGCGGCGCCAGCGGCGTCACTTCCACCGGCAACTATCTTCCGAAACTCATGGAAGAGACTCTAGGGACGAAGTTCGATATCGTCTTGGGCTATCAAGCGGGCCAGGATGTGGATCTTGCGGTCGAGCGGGGCGAGCTGCAATGCCGTGCCTTTACCATCACTGCCTATTTCGCTCGTGAGCCCTTTATCTCGTGGCGCAAGCGCGGTTTCGTCAACACGCTCATGCAGACCGGCGCGAAGCGCGATCCTCGGCTGAAGGATGCGCCGACCATTTATGAGCTAATGGAAAGATACAAAACGGATGCCGGCGGCCGAAGTCTTGGGAAGCTCATCTTGGCTGCCGGTGAGTTCGGCAGGCCCCTTGTCACTCCTCCCGGGTTCCCCGCTGAGCAGTTTAAAATCCTGCGCAATGCATTCGATAAGGCGGTCAGCGACCCCGCGCTTCTCGCAGCCGCGGAAAAACGCCGCCTTGAGATGGATCCGACAAGCGGTGACGAGATGGAAGACTTGGCCAAAGAGGTCATGGCGGCAAGTCCCGATGTCGTGCAACGGGTGGAGAAATTACTGGGCGGCGGCAAATAATCTTAAACGGCTATCCGCTCGAGGCTGTTGCATCGCGGCAGCCTTGAGGGATATGCTCCGGTCAAAATTCCGCGGGGAAGGAGAATACCATGATTTTGGCTCTCGTCTTCGTGCTCACTTTCGGCTGGAGCTCGACTCTACTGGCGCAAACCCCCTTCTACCAGGGAAAGACCATCAGCATCATCGTCGGCACCAAGGCCGGCGATGTCTACGATCTCTACCCCCGATTGCTCGCGGAGTTCTGGAGCAAACATATCCCGGGCAATCCCAATATCATCGTACAAAATATGCCCGGGGCAGCTTCGTTGATCGCCGCCAATCACGTCTATAATGTCACCAAACCCGACG
>DATACQ010000108.1:0-4596 GCA_036258955.1 Binatia bacterium | reverse complement strand
GCGCGCTGACGGCCGCCTCCCACCGCCCTTCCGCACAGAGGCCCTGTACACCGGCATCCTCGTATGCTTGAAGGACCGTTTCGAGGCATGCATCTCGAATGCGTTTCTCGAGATCGTCCAGGTCCATATAGCTCCCGTGCGACGAAGGTAATATAGGGGTTTACCCGCAAAAACTGGACGCAATCAACCCCGATCAACGCCCAAATCGATCTGACCTAGTCGGATCGCAATGAGCCCCGAACATTCGCCACGTGGCTGTTCCGGGATAGTCAGCGGGAGAAAGCGTCTGCACGATCAGTGAACCCCGTTGCGGTTGCTCACGATCCAGTGTCACCAACTCGGCGGCAAATAACGCCGCCACTTGCCGCGCCAAACCTTTATCCAGCCAGCAGCACTGTATTCGTTAGCTGCCTTTCATATGGTTTAGAAAGCGATGGACAGTGATTCCGAAGAGCCGGTATAAGTAAATTTCAACATTTTGACACGACCTTTTAAATCGAGGACGCGATGCCCAAGAAAGAAGTTATTCAGGTAAAACTTGCTGCGGCAAATCCCAATCTCTCGCCGGCAACACGTTTCGGCAATTTGGTCTTCGTGGCCGGCCAAACCGGCCGGCACCCGATTACCGGAGAGGTCGGCAGAGACATTCGCGAACAGACCCGGTACGCCATCGAACGCATCAAGACGATTTTGGAGACCGCCGGGACGTCTCTCGATAGTGTCCTGACCGTGTTGACGCATCTGACCAAGCGCGAGGACCTTGCGGCCTACAACGAGGAATATGCCAATTTTTTTCCGACCAACAAACCGGCGAGGACGACTGTTGAAGCGATGTTGAACTATCCCGAGCTCCTTGTGGAGATAACCGTCACCGCTTGTATTCAAGAATAGGGCAAGGACAAACTGATCAAGATCAATCGCGATCTCTCAGCACGCACTACGTTCCCTTCAAATCGTTCAAGCCGTTCAACCGCTTCGCTCTGTTCCAAACGTTCAGAACTCGACACGCCTGCAGCTCGCTGGAAAGAACCGAGACAAACCCGCAGTACAAAGTTCAAGCTTCAACGGCTAAAAAGGAGTGAGCGGTATTCGGCACCCTAGCGGATCTGTAGAAGGTCATGCATCGGAGGTTATGGCACCATTACGGAAGGCCGGCTAAAGAAAGCGTGTTGCGATCCAGGCCAATCGGAAGTAAAGCTCGTTCGTGATCTATGGCCGGCACTGACTTACCAGCTACGCTGGTGCAACAAATCGCCTGCAACGTGCTCAGCGTTGCCGCTGCGGCAATTCCATTGGACGTCGTTGAGCATACCAAGGCGCTAATCCTCGACTCAATCGGCTGCGCTTTAGCCGCGACGGATGAGCCCGCATTCGAACGCGCGGCGCGCGTTCTTGCACAACTCGGCGGAAACCCGGACTGCACCGTGATTGGTTCATCGCGGCGGTTTAATCTACCGCAGGCGGTGTTGCTGAATGGAATTTTGATTCGCTCGCTGGACTTGAACGATGCCTACGTCGGTCCCGGACAGATGGGACATCCGAGCGACAATATCGCGGTGGCGCTTTCCGTCGGCGAAAAGTTTCACGCCTCTGGACTGAGCGTGATTGCCGCCGTAGCGCTCGGGTACGAGATATACTGCCGCATGCAGGACATCATTCCCGCTCGCGGGACTTGGGATCACACGACCGCATCGGCGTTGGCGGCGCCTTTGATCGCCGGCCGGTTGATGGGATTGAAGGCAGAGCAGCTTGCCCATGCGGCCGCCCTGTCGGCCACGCATGGCAACACGCTCGCCGTCGTGCGCACGGGCCAGCTGGCCAATTCCAAAGCGAACGCTAACGCAATGGTAGCGTCCCAAGCGGTACTGTGTTCGTTGTTTGCCGCCGCGGGCATGACCGGTGCGTTAGGGGTGATCGAGCACCCGCGCGGGCTGAGCACTGGCATGCTCGCCGGGGCAAAACTAGATCTTCTCGCTGAACCGATCGGCGAACGGTATAGAATCATGAACTCTGCTATGAAAGCCTATCCCTGTATCGGCACGGCCCAGGCCATGGTCGCCGGCGTGCTTCAAGCACGCGCCGGCATTGCCGATCCGGCGCGGGAAGTTCAGCGCATCGAAGTGGCAATGGCCGATATCCCGATCGTCAGCGCTCAAGTGGCGGACGAACAACGGCGTTATCCGGCAAGCCGCGAAAGCGCGGATCATAGCTTCTACTATCTTGCGGCGGCGGCTCTTTCGGACGGCGAAATTTCGGAAGCGCAATTTGCCTCCGGGCGCTGGCTGCAAACCGAAATGAGAGAAGCAATGGCGAGAGTCTCGGTTCGCACCGACGCGAATTTGAACAAGTACACGCCGGGCAGCTACCCGGCTGTGGTGAAACTGGTTTTGCAAAGCGGTGACAGCCGGGAAGTCGAGGTCATTTTTCCCAAAGGCCATCCTAACAACCGCATGACGCCCGCCGAAGTCGAGACCAAATTCCGCGCCTGTGCGCGTGGGCGAGTGCCGCCGGCACGTCAGGAGAAAGTCATCGGGAAAGCGCGCGAGTTAGAAAAACTCGCGTCCGTGGACGAGCTGATGAACGATTTGGCAGAAGCCGAAAGCGGCTTGCGCCGTTCTTGAACATGGATTTTGCGCCTTAAACGGCTGACATATCTCTGATTAGCGTGTCAATGAAGCCTTCGTCGTCAAGTTCCTTAACCCAATGCATATCCCAGAGAGCCAGGGGATTTAGGCCCCGAGCGCCATATTCCTCGCAAGCGATCTCGTAGGTAGCGGTCAGGGCCTGCAGCGTCGGATATGGCTTGATCTGTAGCTTCCCAACAATGGCGTCGAAATGTTTCTCCATCTCATGTACATCGCTAATTTTCATCCGCTGCATGGGCTCTCCCGTGACAACTTTCATTGCTTCCTGCTTGCGACGCTTCATCCACGAAATCCCGTGAATGACTGCCTTTACATAGTTTTTTAATACGGGAGATTTCTTTCGCGCGAATTCGGCGGTGCACGCCTGGGCGTAGTGGCTCACCACGGCGAGATCGGGAACCTGGAGGATTTTTAAACCGGCTTTCAAGGGCTCTTCTTGGTACAGCGGGTCCATAAAGCAAGCGATGCATTCTCCACTTGCGACTTTCTTCCACTGCCCCCACCTTCCCACCTCCGCATCCTTGAAGATGGGAAGCCCCACTTTGCCTTCTAATCCCATCATCCTCAGCCAGAGTGTAACAGCATAAGGCCGGCCCGAACCCCTGACGGCCATATTCTTACCAATGAATTCGCGCACGTTTTCGACATGCTTGGGTACCATCAAATCCAAACCGCGGACAGTTCGGGGGGCGCAAAAGAAGGTAATTTTCTTCCCTTTTGTCGCTTCGGCGTAAAGAAATTCCACGTGGTCGATCAACACATCGGCTGAATCGTTGAACAGCGAAGCTTCGAACTCGCCATAATCTTTGATCTTCAAAACCTCAACGTTGATTCCATAATGTTTCGCGCCCATTTCTTTGATGCAGTAGATGACCGGCGTTCGATCATCGTCGCGGTAGGCGACTCTCACAGTGTCCATAGGACATCGCCCCTTTCCTAAGTATGCGTAGTGCTTAGTTCCTGGTTTGATTTACATTCTCGCACGCTAACTGATTTTTGATTGCGTCGGAAAGATCTTCTCGGTTCTGTTTGCTTGGCGGCTGAGATCACGGTTCGATTTAGCCATGAACAAAAAGCTTCCGCTGGTCGTAATCTTGTTGCTCGGCGTTGAGGTGACCACTCGCCCCCCGAATTCCAGAAGGACGCCCTTGACAAAGTAACCACGCCGGGGTTAGCGATGACCCTATCACGAACCAGTCTCAGCAAGGAGATTAGTTATGCCAACAATCCGACACATGGCTATGTGCACCGAGAATAACCGGCGTCTTGCGCGCTTTTACCGCTTAATTTTCGGCATGGACGAGGTCTGGAACTACGAGCAAAACAGCCCGTATGCGTTTTATGTCAGCGACGGTTATTTCAACCTCAATTGCCTTCAGATTCATCGCACCATGGCGGAGCAGAAGCGCGATGTCGGCATTAACCATTACGGCTTCAAGGTCGAAAGCATCAAGGAAATCGGTGAGAAGCTCGGTCAGTTGGATCCCCCCATCAAGTTTGCGGACCGGCCGAAGGATGGCCGTTACACCGAGATTCGGATCAAGGATCCCGACGGCAATGGCGTCGATATCGCCGAGAAGGGCTGGGGTGCCGAAGAGGAAACGAGAAATCCGGGAGTGCGGCATGTCGGCATCCGAACCACTGATCCCGAGCGGTTAGCGGATTTCTATAAGTTTGTTTTTGCCATGAAAGAAGTCGGCCGGAGCGAAACCGCGGCCGGCGCCGCGATCTATCTCTCCGACGGCACCATCAATCTCGGCCTGACCAAAGGCACCGCGGCTCCTGGTGCAGGTATTCAGGTGCTGGTCTTTCAAGTACCAAGTGTGCGGGAAGTCGAACAGCAGATAAAAAAGCCGCTCGGCCTCACCTATCCCGGCGAACCGGCGCTGGAGATGCTCCAGCTGGCGGACGTGCCGTACAGAGTTACGCGGCTGAAGGACCCCGACGGCAA
>DATACQ010000107.1:0-5076 GCA_036258955.1 Binatia bacterium | reverse complement strand
CGGTAAAGCCTCGTGCAATTACCTCCGCCAATATCACCGAGTAGCCGGTCATCGTTAGTCCACTCCGCAATCGTCGATGCCGCAATAGCTTCCTGCCAAGGACGATTACGCGCGATCCACCACCACGCGTAGGTAGCCGCTTTGGTAGTGGGCAGTGGCTCGGCCTGCAGAATATCCTCCACGCTCAGGCCGACTTCTTTGCCTTGCCGAAAGATCAGATCCAGGTGACCATGCTTCGAATGTTCGTCCTCGACCAACTCTTCATGCTCGTGTTCCATAATGCGCTGCTTGACTTCGAATTCCGGACAATTGGCGGCCACCTGCGGCCAGAAATCGCGCCGTTTGCGAACGTACAGGCTCAACTGCAGTAGATAAATGCGCGCGCGTTCCTTGGTCATCGGGATCGAGTAGAAATGCTCCATCTCCGGTGAAAGAAATAGATCGCGCACACAATCACCAAGCTTTTGCCGCCATTCTTGTGGCTTCATGAACTGTCCTCCGGGTTGGGTCTGTTGTTTGCCGCGGCGCGGCCAGCCGCCGGGCGAATAATGCTTGTCCGGCAAAGAACCAGTTTGTAGCACTAGCGATACTCTTGAGCCTTGTCAAGGCGAGGACTGAGGCACGGAGCGGCAGAATATGGCCAAAAATCCTATGGACAAACATCCCCCGTTTAAGGAGACCCGCAATAGCCCGATTTTGGGGATATGTTGTCCATCAATAATAATCTCTTTTTGCCTAGCCAGCACCGGGAGCACGCCTGGGCACTGCGAACCGTCGGACAGGACTTAGCGGATCTCCGACCGGAGTACTTGGAGATCGAGTTTACTGGCGGCTTTTATGTCATCCGTGGCCGAGCGCGCACGCCCGGCGCGCCGTCCAGCCGGCCGGCAAAAATGCTCGGCGCTTTGAGGGGGCGTCATAAGCGCCAGGGATCCGCTGGTGAAAGTCCATGGTTCGAACGAAAATATTCTCTCTACGACATCAATCGACTGGACGAGACCGGGGTAATGCAGCGCAAAGACGGCGTCATTTCTCCCGACATCTATGTTCTCGCCGAACGGCTCAGAACCGTTGGTAGGATGATCGAATCGAAAGACGGGCAGTTGGTGAAAGTTACCCTCGATAATACCCGGATCGCGTTTACCTTCCGCGATGTCGATGGCGAACTGTACAACGACGAGCTCTCGGGCCCTGAGCTTTATCGGAGCCAACAGGATGGCAACCGCTCGCGCGGCACCGGCAGGACAAGAGACCCATGGAGCATCTATGCGCCTCGCTGTGGTGTTCGCACGACCCCGTCGGCCGAGGGCCGGTTTAGGCTGATGTCCGATAGCACTCCTAAGCCAACGAGGTCCGAAAAAGAGGATGAGCGATCACTCAAGTAGGTGGCGAGCGATAAAATTTTCTTTGACTTTATCTTTGCTGAAGACTGTAAACAGACGTTTACTCGGCAGCAAGTTTTGTATACATCCCTGCAACCGTAAGTAGCTTCGGGTCTCTCACGCCTTCACCGAGAAGAATCAACAATTCTCAGTGAACTCGTCCGGTTACGATACTTGGCGGGTTCAAGTCACGTCTGGCATCCCAATTGCCCTCGCACACTCTCGTGCAATCCCAAGCGAGATCGTGGTGGAGGGTTCCATGTCAAAAAATATTGTGATTTGCTCGGATGGAACCGGAAACTCAGACATAAAGGGCCGCGGCACAAATGTCTTCAAAATATTTGAAGCGATCGACCTGAACGGCCACCGCACGGACCCAAAGCTCGTTCCGCAGGTCGCCTTCTATGACGACGGCGTGGGCACGGAAAACTTCAAGCCGCTCAAGACCTTCACTGGAGCGACTGGCTTCGGCCTCAGCCGCAATGTCAGGCAGCTATACAAAGAATTGGTGCGTGTCTATGATCCTGGCGACCGCATTTTCCTTTTCGGCTTCAGCCGGGGAGCTTTTACCGTACGCACGCTGGCGGACTTCATTTGTAAATGTGGCATTCTCGATATCACAAAGCTGTCCACGGTAGCCGCACTCGAATCGACCGTGAGAAAAGCCTACAGAGTGTATCGGCGCTGTTACCGGACGGAGATTGCCAAGTTCGTTCTCGGTGATCCTGACCCTTCCGAGTCAGCCGCGGAGTTCAAGAATACCTATTGCTTGAAGTTTGAAGTACGAATCGCGTTTATCGGTGTATGGGACACCGTGGACGCGGTAGGTCTCCCCTTCCATATTGGCGATTTCCTCAATCTCTTTTACCGGTTCAAATTTCCCGATTATCACCTGAGCCCGCTGGTTGACCGCGCCTGTCACGCGCTGGCAATCGATGACGAACGCCACTCGTTTCATCCATTGTTATGGAAAGAGCTTGCAGGTGATGACAAGAGGATCGAACAAGTCTGGTTCGCTGGCGCACACTCCAATGTTGGCGGCGGCTATCCTAAACAGGGCATGTCGCTGGTTGCGCTCGAATGGATGATGCAGAAAGCGCGTGCAGCCGGTCTGCGCATTTTGGACTCCGATGGCGTAGTTTACCGAGCCCATGCCAATGTCGACGACAAACTATACGACCCGCGCGCTGGTCTCGGCATCTTTTATAGATGGAAGCCACGCGACATCGCGGCCATCTGCGCAGAGAACAACGTTAAGCCGGCGATTCATTTGAGCGTCCTGGAGCGTATTGCTCACGGCACGGAGGACTACGTACCGGGGAATCTTCCACCGAACGCCAGCATAGTCATCACCCCTACGGGTGTGCCGCAGGAAGATGCGGCGGCTCTCGAACGGGCACGAGAAGTCGAATCTGTATTACGGTCAGCCCATGCGAGGCGCGCTCATGGCCAGTCACTGCTCTCGCACGTTAGGCCCGCGATCGCGATCGGCCTTCTGTCGTATTATGTTTATCTGCTGTGCTGTACGGCCGTGATCATCGCCGCATCCGCTCGCGATGATGTCCGCTCTCTCCTGCAGCCTTGGCTGCTCCTGCGTAATGGGGCGCTGCTCATTGCTGATGTTTTAACTTTCCAGATTGGATCTGTGCTCTCGGCTTTGAAACAGCTTGCCACATCACCTGCGCTTCTCGGAACCCTCGGAGGCGGCTTTCTGTTGTCCTATCTGCTGGCATGGTTCGCCGAACATCGTATGTGCACGGCGTTCTCAGAATTCTGGCATCATACGCAAAGACAGCTAAGGCGAGCACTGAAGCAGATTCGAGAAACCGAACCGCATAGCGAAGCCGATGTACGTGCAGCTTTGGCTACCGACGCCTTGGGGCGCGGCGGACCGAGGCTTTACGGCCTTCGTGCAAACGGGAGATCGATACACGCAAGTCGACGCCTCATTGATGGAAAGCAGGAAAATTATGGATCCGAAAGTTTATGACTTGATTGGACAAGCGGTTGCCGAAGGGTTCACGCGCCATACTCTGCTCATCGCCGGTATCACAGTGGTGATCGGCCTGGTCAGCGGTTACCTTCTCGCCTTCATTAAGAGAAAAGGCGAAAATTTAGCAACGAAGCAGGATTTCGAGTTTCTAAAGGATCAGTTAGCGGCCAACACCAGACTCACTGAAACGATCAAGCAAGACGTCAGCAAAGAGTATTCGTTATGGCAGGCGCATTTCGACTTCAAGCGAAAGCAGATCGAGGAGTTCTATAGCCCGCTTTTGTTTCTGGTGCGACAAAAGAACTGGATTCAGAAACAACAGGATGACAGGATGCACTTGTCTCTGGAAATCCATGGCGGGCAGAATCCCGAGTGGGCCGATATTCTCAGGTCGTTCTCGGACGATTACATACTGCCGTTGAGAGCTGAAATTGCTGAGTACTTCAAGACCAAATCCTTCTTAATGGAGGAGGAACCGGAAAGCTTTTCACAATTTCTCCGCCACGACGCAGAGAGCAGACCGCTATATACGCTCTGGAACAAGAGGGGAATAGACGGAATAATCAAAGCCGTAGACTGGCCGGAGGAGCTCGAATCGGACATCCGCCGCACCAAGGAGCGTCTCGAACGCGAATTGCGCGATCTATTGAAACTTCCGGCGATTCCGCGGAGCGCGGACACGGCTGCGCAGGTGGCCGTGACCGCGGATCCGACGTCGCCGCGCGGAGAAGTGGGTAGCTCCGCGGACAAGCACCAAGCCCTAGATCACGATCTGCAAGCGTCCTCTAATTGAAGCTTATGGAGAGATCTCATCGGACCGTGCGCAATTCTGTTGCTCTCTAATTCTGCACATTCGCTGCACAGTTCAGCTCGCACCGGATTCTCTGAACTACTCATCTCATCAAAGTCTTTGGTCGGCCAATTCGTGCAGTTCATGCAGAAATGCCAGATCGGAGTGTTCCGCTCCTTTCGGTAAGTGAATCGCGCGCTCACAAAGTAGCCGATCTGTGTCTCTGCCCTGAGGCGTGTTGCCGCTCCAACTTCGCTGTAATAACGGCCGTCAGAATATCGGCCATCAGTACACCAGCACCCAAACAATAAACCGCGGCCGTAATGGCTGCTATTTTTTCATAAGCGGCGCTCTGCCGGTACCCATGTGTTGGCCCATACGGCGCTTGGCGTCCTGTTCAAACGGCTCGTTGGTTTGCGAGCCCGGCGTGGTCGCTTTAGCTGCGGTGCGGCTCTGGGTTCTTTTTCTTTTCTGACTTTTTTGGCTATGAGGTCCACGTCGTTTTTTGCTGGAAGCCATTAGCCCCTCCTCTGCTCGTTAAACTGTTGAGAGATATGATTGCATCATCATTATCAAGCTGCTTGCACTGATACGGCTCACTGCTGTCGCTTCTGCTCTACAAAAGCTCATTGGTTGCGCTTGGAGCAGTTCTGCTCGTGCGCTAAGGCTTCCTTCCTGAAATTGAATTTCCTGCCGCAGAAACTGCATTCAAACTGTTCGCGTCGCTCTTCCATAACTGGTTACCTCCCGACTGTGGTATGCGCAATGAGCGTGCCAGCTGAAAGCGCACGCAAATGCTTCCTGGGCAGATGGAAAGTCACACGTTTTAACGTTCTACCAGCGCAGCATTCGCACGATCCCGTCCCGCGTGCGGAACAGTTGGCCCGTATCGGGTAACCATCAGTCCCAGC
>DATACQ010000106.1:0-3394 GCA_036258955.1 Binatia bacterium | reverse complement strand
CGAGAATGCGCCGGCATACGACGGCGCGCCGGCGGAAATTATGGCGCCTGCGGGCAGTAACGTCGTCAATAAGTTGAGCTGGGGTAAGGGTGATTTGGACAAGGGCTTTTGCGAAGCTGACTTGGTGCTGGAGCATCAGTTTCGCATCCCCATTCACCATCAGGGCTATCTTGAACCACAGTCGTTCCTTGTGAAGATCGAGGAAGACGGTCAGGTTAACGCCTGGGCATCAACTAAAGGCCCATTCGGCACGCGCGCGCAGTTTGCCAAAGCAGTCGGCATTCCTGCGAGTCAGATCACTATTCACGCTGTTCACGTTGGCGCTGACTTCGGCGGTAAGAGCGGCGCCGGAGAACTGCCCATCTGTTATTTTCTCGCCAAACGGGCTAACCGGCCCGTGAAGATCGTTCTGACCCATACTGAAGAGCTGACCGCGATGAACCCCGATCACTATACGGTAGTTAATATAAAGACGGGGGTGAAGCGCGACGGTCGCATGACCGCGCGCTATCTACAGGCGATTCACGGCACCGGAGCGTATGCCGGGATGAAGCCCGGTCGTGCAAGCATCGGCGGCGCGGGCACGGCGGGTCCGTACAAGATCGATAACACCTATATGGAAGCGCTCCAGGTCTATACGAATACCGTGCCCTGTGGTTTCTGGCGCGCTCCGGGAGCGATTCAGGCGGTGTTTGCTTCGGAATCACACATCGATCTGATAGCGCGCGAGCTTAAGATGGATCCGGCGAAGTTTCGTGAGATCAATCTTCTTAGCGAAGGAGAAGAAAACGCACTGGGAAAATCCTGGGGTGGAGTCAAAGCTAAGGAAACTTTGCGGGCCGCGCTCAATGCCGCCGGTTGGCACAGTCCCAAGCGCGTCAACGTTGGCCGCGGTGTCGCTATGTATGAGCGCGGCACCGGCGCCGGTAAGGTGTGGGTGAATCTGACCGCCGAGCCTGACGGCACCTTCACTGTGTTCACGGTTGCGGGAGATCAGGGCACAGGGCTCCAAACAATTCTGTGCCAGACTGTTGCCGCCGAAATGGGAGTGCCTTACGAAAAAGTGCGCTGCCGCATTGGTACGACTTCCGACGTCTCCTACAGCGTTGACGTGGGCTTCGGCGGCAGCCGCTCGACGAATATCAACAGCGCGGCCGCGGTGCAGGCGAGCACAGAACTACGCAGCAGGTTAACGGCGCTAGCGGCGAGCATGTATGCCTGCTCCGAAGACCAAGTGGTTTATAGAGGCGGCAAGTTTTCCGCCAAGGACCGCAAAGGCAAGCCGCTGACGCTGAGTGACGTGGTGCACGCAAGCCGCGGAGCGGTCACCGTAAGCGTCGAAACAGAAGTGCCGCGTAAAGGCTCATCGACTTCTTTCATCGCCCAAGTGGCCGAAGTCGAAGTGGATCCGGAAACAGGACGGGTCAAGCTGCACAAGTTCGTCAGCGCCCATGATGTGGGTACCATCATCAACCCGCTCGGACACCAGGGGCAGATTGACGGCGAAGCGATCATGGCCATCGGTTCCGGTCTGATGGAAGAGATACTCACCGATCACGGTAAGGTTACAACTACGACTCTTGGCGAATACAAAATCCCAAGCAGCGCCGATATTCCAAGGTTCCAAACCGTGCTCGTCAGAGGCAAAAACGGCCCGGGTCCGTATGAAGCCAAAGGCATAGGCGAGCACGCCAACGTAAGCCCGCCCGCGGCCATCGCCAACGCGGTGCACGACGCCGTAGGTGTCAGACTGTTCGAGATCCCCGTGACGGCTGAAAAGGTATATCGCGCGCTGCGCGAACGGCGCGAAGCGCAGGCGTGAGGCCGGAGGCTTGAGCCGAGAGCAAAGATCAGGACTTCACAACGGAAGGCTACAGTGATCAGCAGCTATAAGGATCTGATTGTCTGGCAACGAGGTATGGATCTTGTTGAGACGATATATCTGGCAACTGTCAAGCTGCCATCATCTGAGCAGTTTGGATTGGTGGCGCAAATGCGAAGAGCAGCGGTGTCAGTCCCTTCGAATATTGCCGAGGGATACGGACGACAGGCAACGGGAGAGTACCGGCATCATCTTTCTATTGCTCGTGGATCATTGCTTGAACTAGAAACTCAAGTGCTCTTGTGCAAGAGACTGAGGTACTTCCAACCTGAGGAATCGGATTCGCTCGGAAAAGAAATTGAAGAAATCAGCCGCATGCTCGCAACGTTGGTGTCCAAGCTGTTATGATACTTTTGCTCACGCCTCATGGCGCACACGTCCTGACCAGGAGAGTTCAAGATGATCGATCTCTATTACTGGACCACTCCCAACGGACACAAAATCACTATTCTCTTGGAAGAGACGGGCCTGCCTTACACCATCAAGCCCATCAATATCGGCAAGGGTGAGCAGTTCGCGCCGGAATTTTTGAAGATCTCCCCGAATAATCGAATACCGGCCATTGTCGACGACGATCCGGTAGATGGTAAAGGGCCTCTAAGTATCTTTGAATCGGGCGCGATTCTGGAATACCTGGCTGACAAAACTGGAAAATTCCTGCCGCGCGACGTGCGCGGACGCTCTGAAGTGATGCAGTGGCTGTTTTGGCAAATGGGCGGGCTGGGTCCGATGCTCGGGCAGAATCATCACTTCCGCGGTTATGCAGCGGAGAAAATCACTTATGCCATTGAGCGCTATACGAAGGAAACTGAGCGGCTCTACGGCGTGCTCGACGAACGTCTGGAGGAGCGCGAGTTCGTAGCGGGTGATTATTCGATTGCCGATATGGCATGCTACCCGTGGATCGTGTTACACGAGCGGCAAGGCCAGGATCTAAAGGATTTCCAAAACCTCAAGCGCTGGTTCGAAACCATTCAGGACCGGGAAGCAGTCAAGCGTGCCTACGAAATTGCCAAAACGGTCAATGACGCGCGCGCCGGCATGACTGAAGAAGCGAAAAAGATTCTCTTCGGCCAGGGGCGGCGGGTGAAAGCTGATAGGCATGAGTAACTGTCTTAAAAGTCAAGAGGTCTGAAGATTAATTTCGGACCACCGGGTTTTATGCTTGATCATCGCATTGAGAATCGTCAGCAGTTTTCGCATGCAAGCGACCAGCGCGACCTTTGGAGCCTTACCGGCAGTTCGCAGATGTCGATAAAAGGTTCGGATCACCGCGTTACGTCTGCTGGCGACCAAGGCTGCCATGTAGAGGACCGCACGTACGGTGGCTCTCCCACCCCAGATAGTGCGCCGGCCTCTAAGAGTGCCGCTGTCCCGATTGAGCGGTGCGATGCCGACCAGGGCGGCAATCTGTTTACGGTTGAGCTTTCCCAATTCGGGCAACTCGGCGAGCAGAGTTCGGCTAATGACCGGACCGATACCGGGAACACTCCTGAGCAGATCTTCGTTCTC
>DATACQ010000105.1:0-1736 GCA_036258955.1 Binatia bacterium | reverse complement strand
TCTCCTGCAACCTCGGAGCACAACTGGAGGGCAAGGTCGCTCTTCCCTACCGCGGTAGGACCCAGAATAATGACGATCCGGGGCTTCATGAAGGCGGGGGCTTCTGTTTAAGTTCAAGGTTCAAAGTTCAAAGTTTGTCAGAGCTCGGATTTAACCTTGAACATTGAACCTTGAACCGCTTTCCTAGACGATTCGTTTGAAAAGCCGATCCAATTGCTCGCGACTAAATTCGATCAACACCGGGCGGCCGTGAGGGCATTGCGTCGCGTGATCGGTCCGATCCAATTCGGCCAGCAATGCGCGAAGTTCATCGGGCTCCAGCTTGCGGTTGGCACGGATCACGCTATGACAGGCGATGGTTGCGAGCCGTTCTTCCAGATGCCGTTGCACCTTCGTTGAGTCATCGATTTCCGCCAACTCAGCAATCATCTCACGGACGGTTGGAACGTAATCCGCTTCAGGCAACAGCGCCGGCGCAGCGGTGATCGCGTAAGAACTCGGACCGAACGGTTCAATAAGAAAACCGAACCGTTCGAGGACTGAAAGCTTGCGCTCGAGCAAAAGCAACTCGCCCGCGGATAATTCCAGCGCCTGCGGAATAAGTAGGTTTTGTTGCTCCACCTGAGACTCCTCCATTTGCCGCCGCAATTTCTCGAAAGCCACCCGCTCGTGCGCCGCGTGTTGATCGATAAGCGATAATCCTCTGGCCGACGCGCAAACAACATAGCAGCCAAGAATTTGCCCCAAGATCGTCATGGAAGAAAAGAATCCGTCCGGCGCCGCTTGTGCCTGCACCGGCATGGAAAAAACTGTTGGGAAATCACACGCCGGAACGTCGCGCGCAACTAAGGGAGCGTAGGGGAATCCACTCTCCGCAACCAAAGGAAAGTCGCGCTGATGCGCGTCGACTGGATGAGATCTTGGCTCTTTGGCGCGTGCTTGCAAGGCATCGTGGATAGCGCGGGCGACAAGGCCGTGGACATCGTTTTGCCGGCGGAACCGCACTTCGTATTTCGCCGGATGAACGTTGACGTCCACTTCCTCGTACGGTATCGCGACGTATAGAACGACCGCGGGATACTGCCCTTTCATCAGTAACGTCTCGTAGCCTTGCATAACAGCGTGAGTTAGAACCTTATCGCGAACATAGCGGCCGTTGACGAAGGTAAAAACGTAACGGGCGTTCGGATACGAAGCCGGGGTGGCGCTCAAGTAGCCGGTGATCTGTAAGCCTCCAGTATCCGAGGAAAAATAGGTAAGATTCCTTGCGATATCGGCGCCGAGGACCTGGCGCAAGCGGTCCGTCGGCTCCCGAGCGGGAACGTAGTCGGCAAGATTGCGGCCGTCATGGTGCAGGCGGAAATGGACTGCGGGATAAGCCAGCGCCGTCCGGTTCACGATATCGCAGACATGACTCAGCTCCGTGGTCGGGGATTTAAGAAACTTCCGGCGTGCGGGCGTGTTAAAGAAAATGTCGCGGATTTCGACCGTAGTTCCAACCGAAGCCGCGCTGGCGCGTAGCTCCTCTTTGCGCCCCCCCTCCACGCGGATCCGGTAACCCGTCGCCGAGTCTAGCGGACGCGAGATGATGTCGAGCTTGGCCACGGAGCCGATACTTGGCAGCGCCTCGCCGCGAAACCCGAGAGTCGAAACCCGGAAGAGATCAGTTTCGTCGCGCAGCTTGCTCGTAGAATGTCTCTCGACAGAAAGGGCCAGGTCGTCCGGCGCCATACCTT
>DATACQ010000104.1:0-2920 GCA_036258955.1 Binatia bacterium | reverse complement strand
TTTCCGAGTTCCGCTCCACAATCTCGCGCGCCTCATCGACTTCTACCATGAAGAAATCGGGATGGCTCAGAAACCGTGAGATCTGCGCGCGCTTTTTGCCTTCGATCAAGACCTTGACCGTACCGTCCGGCAGCTTCAGCATTTGCACGACCGTGCCGAGGGTGCCGATTTTGTAAATATCGTCCTCGGCAGGCTCGTTGGTTTTGGCGTCTTTCTGAGAAGACAGAAAGATCGGGCTCTGTTTCTGGGTCGCTTCTTCGAGGGCTTTGATCGAACGCTGTCGCCCGACGAAAAGCGGCACGACCATGTGAGGAAAAACGACGATGTCCCGTAGAGGTAATAAGGGCATTCTCACTGCGCCACCACCTTGTTCTTTGTCATCTTTTTTCTCGTTCCGAAACAACATATTTAGCTCCCCTAAGCACTTTCTGCAGCCTTGCTGTATACGACAATCGGGGGTTCGTTGCGATCGACCACGTCCTCGGAAATCACGACCTCCTTGATGTTGGGCTGGGAAGGTATGTCATACATAATATCAAGCATTATATTTTCCATGATGGCTCGCAACCCGCGGGCGCCGGATTTTCTTTTCATCGCTTCCCGCGCAATAGCGCGCAGCGCCTCCTCGGTGAATTTCAAATGAACATTTTCCATATCGAACAACTTGCAATACTGCTTGGTTAGGGCATTCTTCGGCTCTTTCAGGATGCGCACCAGAGCCGATTCATCCAGCTCATCCAAAGTGGCGATCACCGGCAACCTGCCGATAAACTCCGGAATCAAACCAAACTTGAGCAGATCCTCCGGGCGGACGTCGTGCAAAAGATCGCTGGCGCGCCGGCCCTCCTTCTCCTCCAATGACCCGCCAAAACCCATGCGCTTGCGGCCAACCCGTTTACGGATGATATCTTCGATACCGACGAAAGCGCCGCCGCAAATGAATAGGATATTGGTGGTGTCCACCTGCAGGAACTCCTGCTGCGGGTGTTTTCTGCCGCCTTTGGGCGGCACGCTCGCCATCGTGCCTTCGACAATTTTGAGCAATGCCTGCTGCACGCCTTCGCCAGAAACATCCCGCGTGATCGACGGATTGTCGGATTTGCGCGATATCTTATCGATCTCGTCTATATAAACGATACCACGCTGAGCTTTTTCGACGTCGTAATCGGCCGCCTGAAGAAGGTTGAGGATAATGTTCTCGACATCCTCCCCCACGTAACCCGCTTCAGTTAGACTGGTCGCGTCGGCGATCGTGAACGGCACCTGTAGAAAGCGAGCAAGCGTCTGTGCCAAAAGTGTTTTGCCCGAGCCCGTGGGCCCGAGCAGCAGGATGTTGCTCTTCTGCAACTCCACGTCGCCAGTGACCATCTGGCTGTCGATCCGTTTATAATGGTTGTGGACCGCCACCGCCAGGATTTTTTTGGCGCGCTCCTGACCGATGACGTATTGATCCAAAACTCTTCTGATTTCCGCAGGCTTGGGAACATTCGAAGACGCGTTTAGAGTTTCTTCATGATCGCACTCTTCGGCGATAATATCGTTGCAAAGATCGATGCACTCGTCGCAGATGTAGACAGTGGGACCGGCGATCAGCTTACGGACTTCATCTTGACTTTTACCGCAGAACGAGCAAACGAGATTTCCTGAACGATCATCCCCGTGCTTAGGCATAGACCCCCCGCAGTGAGATTAACTACTTCTTCTGGGCGGTTTCGGGCCGGTTGGCGATCACTTCGTCCACCAAACCGTACTCCTGAGCCTGCTTTCCATTCATGAAAAGATCGCGATCGGTGTCTTTCTCGATTTTCTTGAGACTCTGCCCGGTATGTTTCATGAGGATGTTGTTGAGTTCTTCGCGCATGCGCAGGATCTCACGGGCTTGAATGTCGATATCTGTGGCTTGCCCCTGAAATCCGCCGAGCGGCTGATGAATCATAATGCGCGAGTGCGGCAGCGAAAAGCGCTTGCCTTTGGCGCCGGCTGCCAGCAACACCGCTCCCATGCTGGCCGCTTGACCGACGCAGACGGTGGAGATTTGCGGGCGAATATATTGCATCGTGTCATAGATCGCGAGCCCGGCAGTAACCGACCCGCCCGGGCTGTTAATGTAAAAGAAAATGTCGCGTTCCGGATCTTCAGATTCCAGAAAAAGGAATTGTGCAGTCATCAAGTTTGCGACGTCATCGGTAATCACCGAACCGAGGAAAACGATGCGGTCCTTCAGCAAGCGGGAATAAATGTCGTAGGCTCGCTCCCCTCGCCCCGTTTGCTCCACGACCATCGGAATAAAATTCATGTGCGGAAACGCTCCTCAACTAACGATGCCAGTTTAGCTTTTTTTATGGGGGTCATCAACCGTTTGCGGCGGCGGATCTACCTCTTTGATACGTGCTTTCTCAAGAAGATAACTCAAGGTGCGCTCAAACACCATCTGCGAGCGCAGTTCTTCGCGCCCTTCCTCCCGGGAATAATACTGGCGCACGTTCTTGCCTCTTTCTCCCGCGGCGCGCGCGAGATTTTCGATGCGCTCCTGCAGTTCGGTTTCCGGGATTTCGATCTTTTCCGCCCGCGCTATCTTTTCCGCCAGCAGCGTCGCGCGCACTTGGCGCATCGCCCGTTCTTCGCAAGCTTTTCTGGTTTCCTCCGAGGAAGGCGCATCGCCGGCTGCAGCGTCGCTTCCCCGGTCCTGATAACGCTCCATCAAATAGCGCGTCTGCCGTTCCACCATGGCCGGCGGGGGCGTGAAGGGATGAGCCTCAATAATGCGCCCCAGAATACGTTCCTTCAGCTCTTCATCCTGGTACTTCTTCAGCTCGTCGGCGAGGCGGCCGCGAACCTTCGCCTTGAGCTCTTCTAGAGAACCACATTCGCCATGCTCCTTGGCAAACTCGTCATCGAGGGGCGGCAAGACTTTCTGCTT
>DATACQ010000103.1:0-2471 GCA_036258955.1 Binatia bacterium | reverse complement strand
CTGTACGACGTGTGCAATATGCGCGGCTTTAAAGGGCTTTGGGACACAATCGAAAGCGCCTTCTTTCATGGCTTCGACAGCGAGATCGATGGTTCCGAAGGCGGTAATAATGACCACGGGGAAATCCCTCTGGCGCCGACGAGTTTCTCTCAGCACTTGTAATCCCTTCATCCCGGGCATTTCGATGTCTAAAAACATCATACGCGGTTCATCGCGATCGACGATCTCCAATGCCGCCGGACCATCGGCCGCCACCGATACCCGGTAGCCAAGAGATTCTAACCGGTCTTTAAGGATTTGCTGGACGTACGGATCGTCGTCCGCGACCAGAATGTTGCCCATTAGAGATGCCATACCCGTCCTTTCCTCAGCTTGCCGCTGGTTCGGTTGGCGTTACTGGAGCCGCTGGGACAGTAAAATGAAAGGAGCTTCCCTGACCGATCGCAGAGTCAAGCCAAATCGTTCCACCGTGCATTTCAACCAGTCTCTTGCATATCGCTAAACCCAGCCCCACACCTACGGTTTTCTCACGGTCAGCCTGGCTAATTTGATAAAATTCATCGAAGATCTTTTCCCTCTCTGGGGCAGCAATTCCTGGGCCGTTATCGGTGACGTTGACCTGAAGCCAATGGCCTTCATTCAGCGGCCCAAGCGTGAGCGCAACTTTGCCACCGAACGGAGTAAACTTGATCGCGTTGATCACCAGATTGGTCAGCACCTGCGTGATTCTGTCGCAGTCCGCCTGTGGGACGAAATGGCCATTTCTGGCTGGGACTTCAAGTGCCACCGATTTTGCCTCGGCAATGGGCTTCAGCATTGCGCCCACTTTGTAGACCAGATCATCTACCGGAAAACTGGTTGGCGTTAATCTTATTCTGTTCGCCTCGATGGCCGAGAGATCGAGCAAGTCGTCGATAAGCCGCGCCAGGCGGTCGCCGCTTTCTTTAATTCCCTTGATGTAGCGCGCTTGTTTTTCATTGAGCGGTCCCGCCATCTCATCGAGCAAGTTTTCAGCAATGCCGCCGATGGCGGTAAGGGGAGTGCGCAGCTCATGAGACACATTGGATAAAAAACCGGACTTCAACCGGTCGACATCGCGCAGCCGTTCGTTAGCGCTACGCAGCTCTTGCGTTCGCTCATGCACTTTTGCTTCCAAGCTGTCATGTGACTGTTTCAGCGCCGCTGCCATCCTATTGAATTCGTCCGCCAGAACCTCGAGTTCATCGCCGGTCTTGATCTCAAGCTGATGGTCCAGATCACCCGCGCCGATCCTTTGCGCGCCCCACCGAAGCAGCTCTAAGGGGCGAACTACTCGGCGGGCGACGAAAATACTGGCCATTAGGGCCATGCCCAACCCGACTAAAAGAAGACTCGACGTGCGCAACACGGAAGCGTAGAGCGGGTCGTAGGCCTCATTAAGGGGGTGTTCGATCAACACCGCCCAATCAAGTTCTGGAATGCGGGCGAACGAAGCGAACACTTCGCCTCCCTGCAGATTCTCAGAAACGACGCTTTGCCGTTTTTCAGTTTGTAAACCGGGCTCGAACGCGGTTCGGACCTGGTACAAATGAGCTAAATTTTGCCGCCGTAATACCAGACTCAGATCAGGATGGGCCACGAGATCGCCGGAACGGGTCACGATGTATGCGTAACCCGCTTTTCCGACCTTTATGTCCTGAATGACTTCCCAGATGTACTTCAGATTGACTTTCGCCGAAAGTATGCCGATGAGATCTCCGGCAAACCGTCCAATGGGAACCGTAATAACATTGTAAGGCTCGGAACCCCGTGCGAAGTATACCGGACCGAAAAACGAATTCCCCTTTTTTGCGGCCTCGAAAGCAGCTTGCGGAGGTAGCTCGGCTTTATCATCCGAGAGAATCGCCCTGAACCGCGAGGCTTGGAGATGAATGCGGCCCGTAAGGTCCAGCGCCGCCACTTCCTCAATCGGAGGCGTTACTAGGAGGATTCTTGTCAACTCGGATTGAAACTCTTTTGAAAGCCCTTTGCGCGCGATCTCAGCACTTTTGGTTGCAGTCTGCATTGCCGCCTCAATTTGGCGGACGAACTGTCTAACTTTAAAAGCGGCAGCCGCAGCTACTTCTTGTTGTAGCCGATTTAAGTTCTCGTAATTCTCTTGATAACGGAAGTAGATTTCCAGCAGACCACTGCTGATGAGACCGCCGCTGATAAGGACGACAGAAATGAGAAAGTAGTGGCGAACAAGCCGCCCGCGGCGTCGCCTGCTAAAGAGACCTGCCAGAGGAACGCGGCCACGATTCAGTATTTGCAAAATTAGATTCTTGCTGGGTTCTGGCATCGTGCCCTGTCTTGTTTGCCAGGCAATCTAGGAGCGATTTGCATGCGCTTCAATCCAATTGAAACGTCTAAAGCCACAAATCATCTGATCACTTTATCCGCCCGCTGAAGCATGGTAGCCGGAATTTGTAACCCAATCCTCTTGGCCGTAT
>DATACQ010000102.1:0-2973 GCA_036258955.1 Binatia bacterium | reverse complement strand
TTTACGGGGATGCCCATGAGCGACGCCGTGTCCGGGTCCTGAGCCACAGCACGGATCGCGGTGCCGACGCGGGTGCGGTTGACGAAAACATAGAGCCCGAGCAGCATGAGCAAAGCGGTAACGATCACGAGGATCGATTTCACCGGCACGACGAGGGTTTCCGTTAGCGCCAGGTTGCGGTCGAGGAAACCAAGACTCGGATAGGTGAGGTAAAAGGTATTGCGCCAGAGACTCTCGAAAAGCCGCAGCGCATCTTGCAAAAAGAAGGATGCGCCGATGGCGGAGATGAGCGCTACCAGTCGCGGCGCTCCTTGCAGCGGCCGGTAGGCCGCTCGCTCCAGTGCCATGGCCGCGAGTCCGCTAATGATGGTCCCCGCGGCTATTACGAGAAATAGCACAAACGCGGGATGCAGCATCCTGAGGTCCCCGGCGCCCTGCAGCAGGAGAAGAACTTCGACTCCTACGAAAGCGCCCAGGACAAAAATCTCGCTGTGCGCGAAATTAATGAATTCCAAAACGCCGTAGACCATCGTGTAGCCCAGGGCGATAAGGGCGTACATGAAACCTAGGACGATGCCGTCGATCAGGACTTGGGGAAGAATTTCGAGCGCGATATCCAAATGGGAGCGAGGCCTTTCAAGTCCGCTATGCTAACAAATCCGGCGGTGTCCCGCCACCGATTACTTACGCGCGTAGTCGAATTCACGTATAATGACGCCCCGTAATCTTCGGAAAGGATACAGACGCTAACTCCGCTCGCATCGCGTGAGCCGCAAGAACGAGTCATGAAAAAACTTCTGTGGTTCGGCGCCGGTGGGATCTTAATCTTCGCCGGCATTGTTCTCGTGGCGCCCGCGTTCATCGACCTCGGATTTTTCAAGAGCACTTACTTACCTGTCGTTGAAGAAGCGATCCGGCGGCGAGTGGATGTAGGTGAACTGCGTCTTCGACTGCTGCCTGCGCCGTCCGTCAGAGTCTCCAGTCTCAAAGTATCCGATACTCCCGACTTCCCGGACAATACGTTCTTCGCCGCCGAACAAGTTCAACTGCGATTGAAACTATGGCCGCTATTGCGCGGTCGTTTTGAGGTCACGGAGCTGGTGTTGGAGAAACCAGTAGTCAATCTTTTGCGCCAGGCGGACGGCTCGTTCACTGCATCCGACATCGCCGGCCGGAAATTGTCGGGCGCAAGTAAAAGAGAAACCCGCAAGCAATCTGCCGGTAAAGAGCAAGAACCGGCTGCACCGCCGATCTTTCTGCCCTCGCGCATGCGCATTCGCGACGGGCAATTTAGGCTTGAGACCAAGGGTCAAAAGCCGTTGAGCATTGACGGAGTTGATCTCGTCCTCGAGGAGTTTTCCTCCGGGCGCCGATTTCCATTTCGGGCTTCGTTTGATTACCCCGGCCTCAAGACTGTCTCTCTCGAGGGGACCCTTAACTACCGCGAGGAACACGCCGAGCTGCAGATTCAAGACAACCGGCTGCGCATCGGTGACCTCGTGCTGCCGATGGATGGCACAGTGAGCCAGCTTGCCGGCGTGCCGAAGGTGAATCTGACAGTCGCCGAAAACCGCATCCAAGCCAAACCGGTTTTCGATATTCTTGCGGTATTCGGACTCGCGCCGCCGGACACGGAGATTTCAGGTCCCCTGGATCTGCGCGTCACAGTTAACGGTCCTTCCAACAGTCTCGTAACTGAGGTGCGCGGCAAGTTTCACGACGTGAAGGTCGACGGCAAACGGGCCCTTAAAGGGACGCTCAACGGAGAAGTTTTTATGAAGCTTCCCCTGGGCGGCGGCACTGTCGCACAAAAATTAGAGGGGGACGGCAAGCTCGTTGCACATGATGGAGAGCTGACCAATGGCGATCTAATCGCAAAAATCCAGAGGGCGACTGGAATCATCGGCTGGTCGAAACAGCAGCGCGAGGAGGTCACGACTTTCAAGAGTCTCGAAGGTGATTTCACCATCAACGATGGGTTTGCGAATTTTACGCGCCTTTATATGGTTAACCCACAGTTGGAGATGACCGGTCAAGGAACTATGACGCTCAACCGGCCGGTTTTGGATATGCGATTAGACGCCGCGCTTTCGTCCGCAGCGAGCGCGCGAGCAGGGCGAACGCGAAACGTGGCTTTCCTGAAAGATAGCAGGGGACGCGTGGTGGTTCCCTTGAAGATTACCGGGCGGCTGGAGAATCCTGCAGTGAATCTCGACAGCGAGAAGGCGCTCGCGCGTGGCATCGGCAGCCGCACGGAAAAAAGCTTGGGTTCGTTCTTCAAGAATTTTTTTCGGGGAAAATGAAGAAGCTTGAGAGACCCAGCCTCGATTCAAAGTTCAGTGCTCCATATCGGGACTCAGAACGTTAGCGCCCGCGGCGATTTCTCGTGACAGCATCCTTGCAAGCAACAGCGGCTAGACCTGCATCCATTCAGCCGAACCGTCGCATCAATCTTACCAGCCTGGTGGCTTTGACGTTTTTTTGCGTCGCCGGCGGCGCCTATGGATTGGAGGACGCAGTCGGCGCCGCCGGTCCGATGGTGGTCTTGCTCGCGATATTAATACTACCCTGGATCTGGAGTTTCCCGACTGCGCTGATGACCGCAGAGCTCGCCACCGCGATGCCGGAAGACGGAGGATATGTCGTCTGGGTGGAGCGGGCCTTCGGCCGATTCTGGGGATTTCTCGAAGGTTGGCTGAGCTGGCTCTGCAGCTTTGCCGATAATGCTTTGTATCCAATCATGTTCGTCGACTATCTTACCTATCTTACCGGCGAGATTTCCGCGGCAGAGCGCCTGCTCATCGGAGCCGGCGTCATCAGCCTCGTTACCTGGCTCAACATTCGCAGCATCCGCCTAGTCGGACTCAGTTCTATCCTGTTTACGGCATTGGTGCTCGCGCCCTTTTTGCTCATGAGCTGGTTCGGTATGGCGGACGTACAGACGGCTCATTGGTTCGCGCGCGCAGAAATCAT
>DATACQ010000101.1:0-5242 GCA_036258955.1 Binatia bacterium | reverse complement strand
GCAAGCGCGAGTTGTGCCACCGTGCACTGCTTCGCAGAGGCAATGGCTTCCAAGCGCTTCAGCAAATCAGTGTTATGCCAGAAATTTGCCTGGTGAAAGCGGGGGCCCCGTTTTCACCGGGCAAATTTCTGGCATAACACTGATTTGCTGAAGCGCTTGGAAGCCATTGCCTCTGCGAAGCAGTGCACGGTGGCACAACTCGCGCTTGCCTGGATACTGCACCAGGGCAATTTTTTTGTGCCGATTCCCGGCACGTACAAAATCTCCCACTTGGAGGCGAACGCTGCGGCTGCGGAAATTCGCTTAACTGCTGACGAGCTTGCTGCTCTTGACAATATATTCCCACCAGGCGCGGCCGCAGGAACCCGCCATGATTACGATCGTTCGAAGGAACTGAATATTTAGCGTGTTCGTGAATCGTGCTCGTGTTCGTCTCGGACCAGGACTAAGTCGCAAACTGAACTGTGCTTATAGAGCCGCCGGTACCGGCATTACTTCGCCGCAGTTCTTGCATGTGCGGAATGTCTCGTTGTCGTAGAAGCGTTTGTAGGCTTTCGACACGGGATCTTCGGCATAGTCGCGCACCACGAACGTTTCTTCGTGCAAGAAATCGTCGCACTTTGGACAGTACCAGTGAAATCGATCGATTTCGCCTTGACGTCTTTGTCGCTCGGAAATGAGCGCGAAGGCGTCGGGCGCAAACCGCGGCGAATGGGGAATTCCGGCCGGAGTATAAATGATCGAGCCTGCGGCAATGACGTCGATCTGTTCTTTTCCCTCCGGCGTTCGGGAGTGAAGGCGCATTTCACCTTTGATCACGTACATAGTTTCGTCGCTTGGGTTGATATGAAATTCGCTGCGGTATGCGCGACCACGCGCAACGAAACAAAGCGAATCCGCGTTTTGCCAGAGCACCTCAACGTGCCGGCCGGACTCGGCGAGCTTACGACCACATTCCAAGAGATTAACGATAGGCATGGAATTCATGAGTAGTTCCTTTTGTTGGAATGATGGAGTGGTGGAGTAATGGTCCTGTCGTCAAACAGCACTCCACTACTCCATTACTCTATCACTCCACTATCTTATTCTGGCAACGCCTTGCCTTTCGTTTCGCGAGCAAACACGAGTACGATCAGGGCGATGAGATAGACTAGGCCAATCGATGAGATCGCCCGGGAGAAAGAACCGTACGCGGAAACCATTGCGCCCGCAACGAACGGCGCCACAGCGGAAAAAAAACGCGCAAAGTTATAACAGAATCCTTGAGCGGTCGCGCGCATGGCCGTAGGAAATAGCTCGGGCAGGTAAATCGCAAACCCGGTAAAGACACCGGCAGCGAAAAATCCGACCAGCGGCGAAATAACAACGGCGACAACGAAATTCTGAACGAAAAAGAACGTGATCGGTACGGCGAGGGCTGCGCCTGTAAAATAAAGCGTTAAGGCGGGTTTGCGTCCCCAGCGATCGGCGAACCATGGGAAGAAAAGGCAGCCGAAGATTCCCCCGCCGTTCAATACACTGGTGATAAGACTGACTTGCGGAATCACCGCCCGTGGCCCTTGCGCATGCAGGAGTGAACTGACCCAACTCGGTACCCACTGGATGGCTCCCTGATACCCGAAGGTGGCAACGGCCACGAGCCCGGTGCCTACGATGACATCGCGGCGGGTCGGCCTTGCAAGCAGCGAACGCAGCGGGTTCTCTGTGGCTTTGGCACGAACCCACCGTTCGGGCTCATCAAGAGTTCGGCGGATGTAAAACGCCACAATCGCCGGCAGGATCCCCAACGCGAAAACCCAGCGCCAGCCATAGGGGCCCGCGAATAAATAGAGCAATGATGCGAGAAAAAAGCCGATGCCGCCGGAGGCTTGCATGATCCCAGCTGCTTTGGCGCGCGATCTGGGAGGCCACGTTTCCGCAATCAAGGCGGCGCCCGCCGACCATTCTCCGCCGATGCCCAGACCGGTCATGAACCGATAAAATGCCAGCTCTTGCCAACTCCCGGCGGTCGCGCACAATCCGGTGAACCCTGCATAGATTAGGATCGTCACGGCCATTGTTTTGGCACGGCCATAGCGGTCGGCAACAGGTCCGAAAATCAGACCCCCGAGCGCCCAGCCGACCATGAAAATACTGAGAATAATGCCGCCGTACCAACCGATGACTGGGCTTTCGGTCGTCTGGAGCAGATCGCTCATAGCCGGAAACAAGATGATGGCGTAAAGGTAGCCATCCATGATGTCGAGCGCCCAACCAAGGCAAGTGCAGACGAGCACCCGCCACTGATACGGCGTGAGTTCCTGGTACCATTTGGTTTCAGGCATGGATCAGTCGCGAGCCGATGCGACCTTAAGCGTATGTCTTGCGGGTGAATCTTTTACCAATACGGCAAATCTCTCCCCAAGACGAAGGCGCGAAGGGTAAAGAAAACGGAGAAGAAAAGATCGAGCAATTCGCATCTTTGTAACTTGGCGTCTTTGCGCGAGCATATTCTTCCTTCAGATTCCGGCGAGAATCTTCTGAAAGGCAAAAAGTAACCGCGCGGGAGACGATTCAAACCCGGCAGGAGAGCTGAACGCTTTCATCGCTAGCGCCTTCAGCTGTCTTTCGCGAAAGACAATTCCCAGCGGTTGCCATCGGGATCGAAGACGTTGATCGAGTAATTGTCGCTGCCGCGGTGCGGCCGGATTTTCTCGATGTTCGCGCCGATTTCTTGGAGAGCTTTGATTGCTTTTTCTTGGGCCTGCCAGGGAATGTTCAGTGTGTGATGCGGGTCGGCTGCGCGAGGTCCTTTTGAAGCATCGAAGATATGCACCTCGAAATTGCCCAGGCGGACGTCTACCTCTCTTACCTGTCCTGCCTTCGCCTGCTCTTCTGTGGGCTCGACTTTCCTGACAATTTGGCCGCCCAGGACCTTGCTGTAAAACTCGACCGACTTATCTAAATCCTTGGCGCTCATGGCGAAGGTTCTAATTCCTTTGATTTCGAACATGAAAATCTCCTTGTACGGATTTCGGAGTGCTTTGTTGTTCTGCAGGCATTACATTTTCAACTTCGTTTTTGATCACAATCACACTAAACGTCTCGCGTCGGCGCACATGTTGCTTTTCTGTCATTCCCGCGCAGCGGGAATCAAGGTTTGCTCTTTCCGAGTACAGTGTTAACTGGATACCCGCTTTCGCGAGTATGACGGTTGCTTTACCGTTCCAGCGGCTACTGTTCCATCAATATTTTGACGCGGGCGATGACCTCCGGCGTCTGAGTCATCACTTGTTTCGCTAGCGCTTCCAGTTCTTCTCCGCTGGACGGAGTGATGTCGAAGTTTTTCCTTTTTGCTTCGGCCAAGAGCTCGGGATCGTTCATTGTCTTGAGGAACGCTTCTCGTAAGGTCTTGACCCTATCGGGGGGCACGGCGGGTGGTGCAACGATCGGCCGGCCGAAGTCGCTGGCGGCGAAAACCAGCGGCAGCAGGCGGCGATCCGCTTCGGGAGTTTTGTACTCGTCCATAAGTTCGTAAATGGTCGGCGCGTCGGCAATTCGGGGATCTCTACTCTTGCCGGTCTGCATCAAGATTCGCGCAAAGCCGGTTTTGCGCCATGTGTGGTAAGGCTCGCGCGAGTGATACGCCTGGATTGTTAGAGCGCGGCAGTGAAGCTCGCCTCGCTCCACCGCAAGGTCGATTTCACCGCCGCCCTGATAGCCTGCGACAACGGCAAATTTTGTTCCGAGCGTTTCCTCAAGGAGCTTCGGCAAATAACTCCCGGAGGTGCCTGCGCCGGTGGAGCCGCACTTGGGCGGCTCCTTGGCCTTACGTACATCCGCGAGGCTTTTGTATGGCAGGTCGGCGCGCATGTAGAGAAGGTGGTCCGATTTATCGGAGCTGCCGATCCAGGTAAATTTGCTCCAGTCGTATTTTACTTCCGGTTGTTTCAGCAGCTGGTTGAAGTAGATCGAGGGTTGAATGGCTCCGATCACCAGTCCATCCGCTTTGGCAATCCCATAGATGTAGTTTGCGCCTATGATCGATCCCGCGCCTTGCATGTTCTGAACTACAAAATTGGGATTGCCTGGAATATGTTTGCCCATAAACCGCGCCATGAGCCTCGCGTAAAGGTCGTATGCGCTGCCAGCGCTCGCTGCCGCAATCACTGTGATGGTTTTGCCGTGATAAAACGGGCCTTGCGCCCGCGCATTTATCGGAATGGCCAATGCGGCGAGAAAAATGACAATTGCCACCATGGTTCCTCCGGTCAAAAGTAGGCGTTACCGTATTTCAGTGCGAAGTTATCGGGTATCGCTCACGTTGGTCAAGTAGCGGCGGATTGCAACCCCCTACACTTCCATGCCTCCAAGTATCGTGGAGCCGAATCTACTGTTCGTTCGGGATTTTCTCTATCGTGTTCCCACTGTGCTGGGTTATTGACGATGTATTCGCGGATGCGGTCAAGTTCTTTTTCAACACGGATAACGTGCTCATAATAATTCCGCTGCCATACCGGAACCCCCTGCGTTCCACGTAACTTATTCACCGAACGTGCGGAAAACGTCTTGAACGCCCGCACCACGTCGAACAGTCCGGCCCTGATCTGTGTAGGGGCGGGTTTTAAACCCGCCCCTACAAGTACCTGCAGCGCGACGATTCCGTGAACGTGATTGGGCATTACTATAAACGCATCGAGACTCACTCCAGCGAAATGATTTGGTAGATCGTCCCACGCCGCTGCACAATGCGACCCGCCTCGTTCAAGCGCGATTCACAGTGGTGAACTTCACCAAAGAGCAGCTCCCGCTTCTGGGTTGCAACTGTAATAAAATAGTACCCTGATTGGCTGTAATCGACATTTTTCAGCCGAATCGAGCGGCGGTGATGCTTTGCGGGATCGTATTTCACAGACTTCGTTTTATAGCGGCAGATTAGCGGGACAGCAACCCGAGGATCGCAGGGGCGCATTTGCAAGCCTCCCCCGCCCGACATGGCTGTTGCGGTAGCTTGAATGAGCATTGACAGAAGGTGCGCGGTGGGAATAGGAATACAAAAGATTGAAGCCGAGGGAGTGAATTCATCATGATGCTGGGCGGACATGCCGTGGCACAATGCCTGCGCAACGAAGGAATAAAGCATATCTTCAGCGTTCCCGGCGAAAGCTACATCGCCATTGTCGATGGACTTTGGAAGACTCCCGAGATCAAGCTGATCACCAATCGTCAGGAAGGTTGCGCGGCGTTCATGGCGGAAGGCTAT
>DATACQ010000100.1:0-5985 GCA_036258955.1 Binatia bacterium | reverse complement strand
CCTGCGCTGTTGGCTAGTTGCCTAGCCGTTAGCGGAGTGGATCGAGGGTTTTTACGAGCCAGTCCTCAAAACACCCTGTGATTCATATTCCCCACGTGTCCCGAAAGGCAGACAGATACGCCCCGCCGCGTCCTAAAACGTTGGCAGAGAACCCCTGACACACGCCTGCTCGACTGCCGATGACCACCTCCTCGTGGTTCTTAGCTTCTTAGCTTACATTCTAGTCGCGGTCTCAAACCTTCAGCCTTTCATCGGACGGCTCTCCCTCGTCGTTCCATCTTCTTCCTCATTGTAGGAGGGACGCCAGGCGCACCGACCGTCAACATGTCCGTTGCGCGTTTGCTCTTGTTCAAAGGCGAGTTCTAGCGATTCGTACTCAAGAATAAGCTTGAAAGCTGGAGCGCCATCGTCCTATGCTCGCCGGTATGTCACAGGCAAACGCGACTTTTGGCCTCACGCTATCGAACCGGGCGCTGGTCACGCAAGGGACGCGCCCTCAGCAACTTATCGCTATGGCAGTTGAAGCCGAGAAATCCGGCGCCATTGAGGCGATCTGGGTGGGCGACAGTATTCTGAGTAAGCCGCGGCTTGAATGCATTCCGTTGCTCGGGGCGGTTGCGGCGCATACTTCGAAAGTTAAACTCGGCGTTGCTTGCATGGCGACAATTGCGCAGCGTAATCCCGTACTGCTGGCGTTGCAGTGGGCAAGTCTCGACGTGCTGTCGGGCGGGCGCACGTGGCTCGCTGCGTGCATGGGCTACCCGGCGAGCCAACACCCGATGGCCGCCAAGGAACTGAAAGTCATGGGCATCGAGAGCAAAGAACGGCCGGGAAGACTGGAAGAAATGATTCAAGCCTTGCGAGTTCTTTGGTCCGATCAGCATGCGAGTTTCCACGGCAGATATTACTCTTTTGAAGATGTAAATCTCTTGCCCAAACCGATCCAGGCGCCCTGTCCGATTTACATTGCCGGCACGCCGCGGCCGACGCAGATCGGCGCGCGCGGAGTAGAGCGCTCTTTGCGTCGTATTGCTCGGTTCGCCGATGGATGGATGACCAACCAGATCGAGCTTACGATGTTTGAAGATTATCTCGGACGATTGCGCGATCTAATGATCGAGGAAGGACGCGATCCGGAAAAATTCAAGACAATTTTATATTACGGTGTCTCGGTGAATCGCGATTCTGACGTGGCCTACCGCGAGGCGAAAGCTTTTCTCGATGCTTATTATCAAAAGGACTTCACTCGCGAGGGAGTTGAAATCTGGACAGCCTGCGGGCCGGTTGATCATTGTGCCGGCCGCCTGGCAGGTTTCATCAGAGCAGGCGTCGATCACATAACGATCCGGCCCATCGGGGACGATTTAAATCAGCAGTTCCGCATCTTCCTGGAGGAACTGCTCCCGGCGCTGCAGTCGGTCGCCGCGACCCGTTAGGCGCTAGCAGACTCCCTGGCGACGGCTCGGGTCATCGCTGCAAAACTCTTACTTCGGGTGTCGCGATCACCCAATGCACGCTGCCCAAGAAGTTCAAAGGCGAGGCGCGCGAAGCTCGATGAGCGGAGGCGTACTCTTGTACGTTGACGCGAAATCGGGCGAGCGCAACGAACATATGAGCTGCTTGGACAGCGTGCTAATGCGTGCCGCAAATTACATTGAGCACAGCCTGCCGCCTTTCCTCTCGCACGGCTTTGAGCGCACGCCTGAGCGCAGGCAAGAGTTCCACCGGATCATCGACCATCTCGCCGTAGCCGCCGTGCGCCGCCACCACCATTTCGTAGCGCGGCGAAGGGCTTAAGTCGCACAGCGGAAAATTACCCGTGCTCGCGGCCCATCCATCCGGGAGAACCTGTTGGGTCGCAGCCTTGGTGGAGTGCCAGATGGCATTATTACAAACGATCGTCAATACGGGTAACTCGTACGCGTGAGACACAAAATGACAAGCAGTCGGGTTGTTAAACATATAAGTTCCGTCACCGACGCTCACAATGACCGTCTTCTCCGGATGAGCGAGCTTCATTCCTAGACCACCGCCTATGCCCCAGCCTAATCCGCCCGCAGGGGAACCGCCAAAATAACTAGCCGGTTCACTCAAGCTGAGATGCTCTTGCGATACACCATGATCGTTCACGATCAGGGTGTCCTTGTCTCTCACTTGATCGACACAATAAGATAGCCAAGCCGTCTCGATGGGCTTGTCGCGGCTGGCTTTTTCGGCCTTTTCCTTCAACTGTTCACGATACTGCTGGTGCAGAGCGCGGACGCGCTCGGCGCGCTCGGCCAACACTCTTTCGGACCTCGGCTGTGTTTTCACTTCTTGCGCGAGCAATTCTAACGCGAGCTTAGGGTCGCCACCTATAGAGATGTCTTTCGGGAAATGGCGGATGGGAATGGCGCTATAGTTCGGATCCCGAGCGATCTGGATCACTTTCGTGCTATCGGGCGGTTTGCCCTGAAACGGATACCACGGCACATCACATTCGACGACAATGATAACATCGGCGTCTTTGAGATAACGCGCCGAGCTCACTCCAACGTGAAACTCGTGGACATTGGGAAAACTGACGAATGGGCTCGCCGGCGTGACGACCGGCGCGATTAGAGTTTCGGCGAATGCAACCATGGCACCGACGGCTGCGGGATCGGAACCGAGCCGGCCAGTGATAATTACGGGATTGCTTGCCTTGCCCAGTACTTCCGCAGTGCGTTTGATGCTCTCAGGGCTCGGCTGCAACGGTTCAGCTGGGTTCTTGCGAAATGGATGAATGGTAATAGAGTCCATCTTCTGGGCCAGCACTTCGCGCGGCAGCGTCAAGTAAACGGGACCTTGGGGTGTGCCCAACGCCATCTCCAGAGCGCGATCGACGACCGCTTCAAGTTGATCTCCATTGCGCAATTCGTAATCCCAGCGGGTGAACTCGCGCAGCAGGCTGCCCTGATCGAAGGACTCTTGTCCCCAGTGGATAAAGTTGGTCCGGCTGCCTCTCAGTCCTTCTTCCGTAAGCGGCGTCCGGCCCGCAGAAAAGATCATCGGCACATTCAGCCGCGACGCGTTCATCACCGCCGCCGAAGCATTGCCGGTGCCGACGATCACGTGAACCATGACGACTTGCGGCTCGCCGGTGATCATCGCATAACCTTGTGCCATGCTCACCGCGACAAATTCATGGGGGACCGTGATCGGCACCGGATGAGTCTTCTTCTCGGCGGCGAATTTCGCCAGGCCATCAACGATCGGCCCAAAATCGGTGCCGCTGTTGCCAAAGAAGTACTTAATGCCGCGGGCGCGCAGTAGTTCCAGATAAGCTTGGCCGACGGTCTCTACCGCGATGGTGACGGTCTGTTGCGTTTCCATAGAATGGGTCCTCGGTTCTACTTTGACTGTTTAAGCGGCTTCTTCGCGGTAGAGATCGAGCGCTTTGAGTACGGGCGCGTCGCTCATGGAGAAAAGAATCGCAGGCTCTGGAGAGCGGCTCCGGTGCCGATGAGCGTGCCAGACCGGCACGACAAACGAATCGCCCTGTTCCCACTCGAACCGCCGCTCGCCGATCGTTGTCACGCCCTTTCCGCGAAATACATGATAGATCACGGTACTGGTGTGGCGATGACTCTCCAGTTCTTCGTGCGCTGGCAGTAGTTGGACCGCGCACTGAATGGTGGTCATCGTGGGGCCCTGCGTGAAGGGATTCTTGTACTCCAACACATACCCATCGAAGCGGTCTCTTTGTGCCGGATCGGCCGCCACAGCATGTAGCGCCTCGTCCGTGTCGCGCCATTTATAATGATGGAAGCCGGAGAGCGGCATACCGTGGCGCAAGGCGGCAGCGAGCTTGTTTGTGACTTCTTCGCTGTCTTTCTCGATGGGCTGGCGGCGCTCTGGATAGCGCTCCTGCATCACCTGATGCAAGGCTTCGATGAGAGGAAAGTCTAACCCGTCCAGCCATAACATCGGCTCTTGCGATTCATTGGAGTGATCGTGCCAGCTCAGCTTCGGCGTGAGAATCAGATCGCCCGGTGCCATCACGCAGCGCTGGCCGTTTACAGTGGTATAGGCGCCGTTTCCCTGAAGAACGAAGCGCAAGGCCGCTGGAGTATGCCGGTGCGCCCGGGCATTCTCGCCGGGTTTGACGTACTGAAATGAGATCTGCAATGTGTGGGTCGCGAATGGCCGCTCCCGCAGGCCCGGATTGACGAGACGCACCACACGCCGCTCGCTTTGCTCAAGAGTGATCGCTTCGCCGGCCCGCAACAGGCTGTCGTACACGTCCGCCCATCTCCAGAGGTAGGGTTCAACCGCAGTCTTCGGGTACGGTGGAAGTCCCTCCATCCCGAGGCTCCAATAGCCTTGAAGATTCTTGCGCTCCATATCACGGTCGAGTTCCGCCAAACTATCAGATCGCGCGGGAGCCTTCATATACCGACCTCCGGAGGTAAACCTTTTGCCTTGAATAACGTTTTGTCGCTGTAAGTGTCAACCGACCGCCATGGTGGATTCAACGTTCAAAGTTGAATTTTAAAGCTTGCTGTTTTCAGTTCGGAGTTGCGGCTCCCGTCTTCACCCTTAACCTTTGAACATTGAACCCTGAACCGTAGGCGCTCCGTTCCTTTTAACATAAACCCGACACCCTAGACGCGAGGCCCGGGACTCTAAACACTCGTTGACAGTGAACGGAACTGCGTGTTAGGTGGCGGTCGGGTCGCGAAACATGGAGGAGATCAGATGAGAATGCATCGATTGAAACCGCTTTTGTTGCTTGCAACTGTTCTGGTGGTCACGGCGCTATTTGGTGACACAGCATCGGCACAAGCCCGCCGCAAAGTTTTGGTGGCTTACGTGGCGCCGGGCATCACGCAGGTTGTCCCTTGGATTGCCAAAGAAGCCGGAATCTTTTCGAAACACGGCATTGACGCGGACGTGATTCTTCTAACTGGAAGTCCCCGTTTAATGCAGACGCTTCTCGCCGGCGACATCGATTACGCTCTTGGCGGAACCTCATCGGTCTTGCGCGCGCGGTTCCGTGGCGCGGATCCCGTGATCGTTGCGGGTACGACGAACTTCACCGGGCAGAGACTCTTGATTCGCCCGGACTCTCCGTTGAAGAGCATACAAGAGTTGAAGGGGAAGACCGTGGGTGTGACTCAGTACGGCTCGCAAGGTGACACGTTTTTGCGCGATGCGTTGAAGAAGGCCGGGCTCAAGCCGGACGCTGACGTGAGTATCCTGCAGATGGGCGGCACACCGCAGGTCGCCTCGGCGCTCGTTGCGGGCAAAATCGACGCGGGCGTTAGCGGCGAGTCATCACTGCTGCTCATCCATCAGGGCCGGGCGAAGGGACTTCCTGGCGGCTCCGCTAAGGAAATGAACATACCCGGCGTGGGAGCGACCCTCAACGTAACGCGCCGGTTCCTCGACCGGGACCGCGAAGGCATCACGCGCTTCTTGCGCGCCTATGTCGAAGGGATCCACTATTTTCGCACCAACCGCGAAGGCTCAATTAAGGCTCTGCAAAAATTCTTTCGCGGCGCGTCGCTGACGGAGACGGCTTTCATCTACGACGACCAGCATGAAGTCATTGATCCACTGCCGATTCCCAGCGACGAAGCGCTCCAAGGCGAGCTGGACCGCGAGACGGATCCGAAGGCCAAAACTTTCAAGACCGCGGATTTTGTAGACATGAGCATTCTGCGCGAAATCGAAAAGAGCGGTTTCTTAACCCAGCTCTACAAAGGTAGTCATCGCTAATCGGAAAGGCTGCGAATTGCAACGTAGGCTATAGGTGAAGCGGGGAAGTCGCGAGCGTGTTACTGCTCCCACTTGCACCGTCCGGACGGTCAAACCAGTGCATGTATGATGATGAAGAAGAAGTAGCAAACGAGGTTTAGTCATGCCGCATGTAGTCGCACTGTACCGCTATCCAGTCAAAGGATTCACTCCTGAAGCGTGCGAGACGCTGACGGTTCGCGACGAAGGCAGGATCGCCGGCGA
>DATACQ010000099.1:0-4136 GCA_036258955.1 Binatia bacterium | reverse complement strand
AACACTAGCCTCGGACTCTAGACCCAAGAACCGGTCTTGGCCGCGATGAGAGAGACTTTCCTCGGATTAAATCTCCTGGATAATCCGGGCTAGTCACATAGCGAGGACCTTCTCCGTTTCATCAGCCATGGACTTTTGACAAGCGCCGGGCCGGGCAACTCGATCGGACCGCCTAAATAGTTGGTAGAACAACCGCTCCGAAATATGGAGACGAGCGGAAGGTAAAGACTAACAGGCCGCCGGGCAAGCGAGCGCTGCAAGTATATACTCAGTTAGTTAAGTTAGCCGTGACTACTTTATTGCTGACACCAGAATAGGGCCTATTTGCCCGAATACATGGTAGAACGGCACTTGTTCTATTCCGAACTCGACACGCAACACCGATTAGGTGGCTTCGTGTGCCAACCTCTTGCTTACAGCAAATGTACATAGTACCTTTGGCATCGTTCGCGCACGACACGAGGTCCGGTTTAGACACTGCACAGACCGTCTGCCGACACTCATTCGCTCCATCTTGCAACCGGATTATGCTACTCGAACGGATCGAGCTTTTCATTAACGTTGCGAAGCACCACAATCTTGCAAAAACAGCTCGCGAGATGCACGTGAGCGCATCTTCCGTCTGCCAACGCTTAAAGAGTCTAGAGAACGACTTCGCTGTGAAGCTGTATACGAGAAACAAGTACGGCATCGAGTTGACGACTGCAGGCCGAATTCTACTTACGGCTGCAAGCGACGTCCTAACCCGCATCGAGCGGTTGAAAACGGTTGTGAAACGCGACGTCCTTCCGGTTGAGACATTGACTGTCGGCGGCACTCATAGCCCATCGGCACGCTACTTGCCCATGGCCGTAGCGGCTTTTCAAAAGATGCATCCGAACGTAAAGGTCAGCTTCTTGACTGCGCGGGGCGCAACTCTCGAAAAACTCGTGCACAGCGCCGAAGTGGACATCGCCCTCATACAAAGCCCGTCCAAGTCCAACGCCTTGCATCTCGAACAATTCGCGTCAGACAATCTCGTGTTCTTTGCTCACCCCCAGCACCCTTTGACGAGAAGGAAGAAAGTGGCACTCAGTGACCTTAACAAGATCCCCCTGATTATCAGAGATGGAAATCGCAGTACCAAGCGGTTGCTGAAGCAGCTTGAATCACGGGGCATCAAAATAAAAGTAGGATTGCGCTGCATTTCGCCCGACGCGGTAAAAGCGGCCGTCCGGAGAAAAATGGGAGTGGGGGTTCTCTTCTCCGATATCATCAAGGATGATGTTAAAAGGAAATATTTTGCGACTGTAAAGTTCCCGGATGCTGTGACAGTCGCGGGAACCAGCTATATTGCGTACAGCAGGAAAAAATCTCTCTCACCTGCGGCAACTGAGTTTCTGAAACTATTGCAATCGATGAAGGCGTCGGCAACGAAGTCGGTGACTATTGCTGACGAAAACAGAGAAAGCGCAGACCACTTGGTATACGCTGATCCAAATCAATGAGCGAAAGCTTTGCACCGCGGCAATCACACGAGCTGACCTCTTACACGCTGCTTCCCTCCATCCCACGCTGCCCGCTCGTCGACACATGAATCCCAAATGCGTCGGGATGATTTGAGCCACTCTTATGCGGTGTATCTGTAACATAACTCGAGCGTGATTCAGGGCAAGCTGGCGATAGGTAGCTCGACCCGGAGAAGCGGAGAAATTTGCAGTCAAAACCGGATCAGAAATGGAAAATTTTGGAGCGGGCGACGGGGATCGAACCCGTGACGTCCAGCTTGGGAAGCTGGCATTCTACCGCTGAATTACGCCCGCTCATGGGGCAAGTGAGAATCTATGGAATTCGCGAAGGGATGTCAATTACATAGGCAATAGCCATCAGGCAATAGGCTGTAGCGGCTCAGAATTCTAGGATTATAGCACGTGTTCTGTGTGCGCGGGTTTTCCACGAACAGATACGAGCATCCGCTGCTGCCATTTTAGGGCTGCTCGGCGCAGCGCCCGTTCACACCGCGTTCCGCATCCAATAAAAGTTCTCGTGTTCCAAGAAGACTTGCGAGCGACCCCGCAGCTGTCCTATCTTAGCTGCCATGCAATATCGAACGTTAGGCAAAACCGGACTTCGGGTCAGCGTTGTCGGCCTCGGCACCATGGTCCACGCGGGACATTTCGGACCTATGAGGGACCAAGACTCGCTGGAGGCCATTGATGCGGCTTTGGAGCTGGGCGTCAACTTCATCGATACTTCGGACGCCTACGGCGCCGGGTATTCGGAAACGCTCCTGGGACACGCTTTGAAGGGCCGCCGCGATAAAGTGGTCCTAGCCACCAAGGGCGGCAACGTTATGACCGGCCCCGATCGTGGCAATAGAAACTTTGCCGCCGCCTACATCGACGACGTGCTGCATGGAAGCTTGAAGCGGCTGCAGACCGACTACATCGACCTTTATCAGTTACATAACCCGACCACCGACATAATAAAAACCGGCGAGGTTTGGGAAGTGCTCGAGCGGCGCCGGAAAGAAGGCAAGATCCGCCACTATGGCGTCTCTATCAATACGATCGAAGAAGGTATTGCAGCGGCGCAGGACGGCCGTTCCGCCACGATCCAGGTCGAATACAATCTACTAACTCAAGAGGCGGCGGAAGCCTTCTTTCCGCTCGCCCAAGCGGCCGGCATCGGGATCATCGCGAGAGTGCCGCTCAAGCGCGGCATGTTGACCGGCAAGATGACTGCCGCTGACGAGCAGAGATTTACCGGTGAAGATGTGCGGGCGCGGAGCTTCAAAGGCGAGGCGTTTCGGAACGAGCTAGCGAAAGTGGAACAATTGCGCTTCCTGGTTCACGGCCCGATCAAATCGATGACGCAAGCGGCGATTGCATTTTGCATCGCCCATCCGGCGGTGACGTTGACTATCCCGGGCGCGCGCAATGCGCTACAGATGCGCGAGAACGCGGGTGGCGCCGATGTGACTATACCGCGGGAAGATCTCGACAAAGTAGCCGACCTATGGCACCGCGGTTTTAATTAGTCGTTCAAGAGTTCAATAATCCCCGCCGGTCTCCGACTTGAACGCTTGAACCTTTGAACCCTTGAACGAATCTGGGATATGCGACCAACTGTCTCCCGCTGGCCCAAGGACGAGAACATCGCCGTCATGGTGACGTTCATGTTTGAAGTGTGGTCCGAGGGCAAAGCCCCGCCCTACTCGCCCATGACCACCGCCCTGAAACCCGGCACACCGGATTTACTCGGAATTTCATGGTCCCAATACGGCGGCAAGACCGGTATCTGGCGATTCATGAAGATTCTCGACGAAATGGAGATCAAGGCCACCGTTTGCCTCAACGCCAAAGCCGCCGAGGACTTTCCTGAAGCTGCGCAGGAGCTTCACCGCCGCGGACATGAGATCGCAGGTCACTCCTACACGCAGGATTTGGTCCTACCCTACCTGTCGCCACAGGAGGAACAAGCGCTCATCGAACGTTGTACGGCAATCCTCGAAAAATGCGTAGGCGCCCGACCGCGCGGTTGGTTCAGCCCGGTGGCGGCGCCAACAGCACACACGGCCGAGTTTTTAGCGGCCGCGGGCTATCTTTGGCACGGCGACTACAACGATGCGGACCTGCCTTACACGATTCAGACCGATAAAGGAAACCTCGTTGCTATAGCACATAGTGATTTTACCGATAATCGAACGTTGCGTTCGAGCCCGCGGGATTTTTACAACGTGTATAAAGATACTTTTGACTATCTATACCGTCACGAAAAACCGGCCCTGCTCAACCTAACCATGCATACCCACTTCGGCGGCCGGCCGATGATGTCGGCTATGCTCTATGAGCTGCTCCGCTACATGAAAGGTTTTCCGCAGGTCTGGTTTCCCCGTCACGATGAAGTCGCGCGCTGGGCGCTCAGTCAGAACTCATAGTTTTGGGTTTTGCGTTTTGAGTTTCGCGTTGCCAAAAGCTGGCAGGCAGATCCTCAGCTGAACTATTTCGCTCTCTTTGGAAACTGTGTCGCAATGTCGAGCCGCGGCCGAGGAATCTCGGGTCCGCTCAGCATGACATCAGAGCACTTTGACGGATCGATACAGTCTCTTTGGGGGACGGTGGCGTCGAAACTCGAAACCTTAAACCCGAAACTCG
>DATACQ010000098.1:0-5332 GCA_036258955.1 Binatia bacterium | reverse complement strand
GTGCGATTGCGCGCGACCGCCGACTGTATCTCTTTGAGCTCCACCGCCTCTTCATCTTCCCGCGCGTCTTTTTTGACTCTTAACCTGCGCACGCGGCTGCCTTCGATCGGCTTTAACCCTTTATCCTTGAGGAAACCCTTCCATTGGCTTTCAAAGACGTCGAAGGAGAGCCCAAACATCTTTTCGATCGCCTCGGGGGTTGACCTTTCGTTCAAAGCGGCGAGCAGGCCGCGTATTCCGTCGCGCCCTTTGCTGCTGTTGATGAAATCTACCGCTGAGGCGGCTTCGGCGTAAGCTAACTGAACCTGTTCCGGGCTCTCCAGATGAATCAAGGAAGGTTCCATTTTCTTAAACCCGACGAACTGGTTCTTTTCGAGTGCTTGGACGAGCAGCGTCTGATTGCCTGGAGTCAGATAATCCTCGGCAGCATCCTTGGCGATTTCGGGTTTGCGCCAGCGAGTTTCATAGAACCGCGCCATTCCCTCGTGCAGCCATATCGGAGCTTTATTGTTTGTCAGCGCGACAATGGCGTAGTGAAGATATTCGTGGCTGAGCGAGTCCACCCAGCGGTAACCCAGACTTAGGGCTCGCGGCGAGATGATCATCAACTTATTGAACTTACAGATGCCTACGGCGCCGGTCTCTTCGATATCGCGCAGCGAGAGGGTCGAAATGGCATTGAAGCTCGAGGCATCCGGCGCGATCTCGACCCGGACCTTCTCTTTCGGCTGGTAGCCCAGCTCCGTAGCGACAGCCGTATAGCTTTTCTCGAGCGCATCTAAGGCGTAGGGGGCGAGAATGCCGTCGCGCTTTTCGTCGAGATAAAGAACGAAATGAGGGCTTTCAACGCGCCTGAGATTTTTGACAACGTCGAGGCTTAATTGTGCGAGCAGCTTATAAGCCTGGTTACGCTCATCCTTAGAATCGATGGCCAAAGCTTTATCGAAGGCGGCGAGGGCGTCCTGATACCGGCCCTGGTAGAATTTCAGCCTTCCATCAAAAGCGTGAGCGCCGGCTGATGTGCCGTCTTCACGCAGCGCCCGCGCTGCGAATTCTGCCGCCTCCGCCGTCCGCCACGCGTCCAAAAGAGCATCGCCGGCTTTGAATTTGGGGTCGGCTTCGGCGCCGGCCAGGTGGCTCACGGCGCCACACAAGAAGAAGACGATCAGGCAAAATGTTTTGAGTGGCTTCACCAACTACTCTGTGAGGTTCTTGAAATAGCGCTCGATCTGGTCTTTCATTTGCGGCGGAACGCCTTGTTTCAGCGACTCGAGGATTTCTTCGCGGAAGTTACGCGGCGCCTTGTAATCCTCCTTGCCGGGCAAACGAAACCGCTCCATTTCCAACCCGGTGACTCCGCCCTCGACGTCGAACTGCGGAAATTGCGGCATTCCCGGCAGCGGCATGAGCATACCGCCTGGCATAAAGCGGCCCTGGCGGAACAGTCGCGTAACCGGCATGTTGCCAAGCTGCCCGCGCTGAGCCATCTGCTGCATCGACGACTGCATTTGCTGCTGGGATTGGCTCAGCCGCTCCAGAGCGCTGCGCTCCGGCGGCACGGCGCCCGGCGAATCGAGCTGGCCGAGGCGGTCGGAGGCCGAGCCCATGGAGTTGCCGGCTTCTTTGATGCCCTGCAAAATTTTCGGGTCAAGGCTGGGGAAAAGCTGAAACAGCGAATCGAGTTTTTCGTGCAGTTCTTCCGTACGCTCCTTAAGAGCGCTCTGGCGTTGCGCCAGATCCCGCACCGTTTTCTTTTCGTCATCGTGCATCGCCCGGCCCGGCTCGCCCATCAGAGCATCCAGCTCGGATTTCAGATTCTTTAGCGTCTTGTCGGCAAGCTGCACTTTGGGCGCCTGCTCGGGCGTGTGTGGTTTGGCCAGCTCGTTACGCGCTGTCTGATCGCCCTCGCCGTAGCCTGGAAAATCCTTGGCGAGAAGCTTGGCGATTAGATTTTTCACGAGCTGGTTCATGGTGGTTTCGTCGAGTTTTTTCGTAATGTCGGGATCGTCATCGCCCCCTTCGCGATCGGGGAACACCTGCGTAAGCTGCCCTAACTCTTGGAGCGCCTTTTCCAAGAAGCGGTCGAGTTTTTCCTTGAGCGCGCTGTCGCGCTGGCTCAGCGCCGACTTGTTGATCTCTTCCGTACCGAGCAGGATTTCTTGCTGTTCGCGGGCGATCTGTTGCAGCTCGTTATTCGAGCGTTGCATCTCGCCCTGCATGCGTCCCATGCTCGATGCCATGGACTGGCGCTGCGAATTCTGCAGCGCCGCCACCATTGAAGCCATCTGGTTGAACAGCTCCCGGGCGAGCTGGCGCGCGCCTTCGAGGTCACCGGCCATGAGCTTTTTGCGGATTTCGTCAAGCGCCGAAAACATCTCGTTGAAGCCCAGGCTGCGCATGGATTCAGCGTTCATGAAATCGTCGGGCATTTGCTGCGCCATCTGCCCCAGCGCTTGCTGGAGCGACGCGAGAGTCTTGGCCAGCTCCGATAGCTGTTTCATGATCGCATCGAGATTTTTGTCGCCGCTCTGGAGCTTGTCTAACGCATCCATCAGCCGCTCCTGACCGCGCGCGAGGTCCTGCGCGGTGGAGGCGGCTTCCTGCGCGTTGAGCCGTTTGCCGATGTCCTCGGAAAGCAGCGACATGCGCTCTAATTCGGACGAGATTTCGTCACGGGCCTGCAGCTTGTCTTCCGCCGTTTTTGCCTGCTGCGGCCGTTGTAACAGTTCATTTTTGGTGAACTCGAGGTTGCGCTTGAGAGCCTCGAGATCGCTCCAGGTCGCGAAGTCCGACATGCGGTCCTTTTCCGTCCGTTGAATCACCTCTTCGGTTCGCTTGAGCGCTTCGGCGAGGGTTCTCTCAAGTTTTTGATCGTTATCACTAGCCGGCGGCGCACTTGGGTCGCCGGGTAAGGGGGATTCCAGATGATCTCCCAGAGCGTCCACCATGCGGTTGTTCAGATCCTGGATCATCTGAGCTACTTGCCGGTGCTCGGCTTTCAAATTCTTGAGCCGGAGTCTGAGCGATTTTGAGGTCCCAAGCTTCGGGCCGCTGATGGTGTCGTTGTCGAGCGCCTGGAGGTGGAACACCGCTTCTTCGCCCTCGCGCAGCGCAAGTCTGCCGAGGTCCCATTTGAATTGGCCGCGCAAAAGCAACTGTCGGGCGTCATCTTTCTCCAGGCGAATTTTTTCTTCACGGTCGCCTACTCTGATGACGAGGTTAATCTCGCTTATGCCAAAATCATCGCGCGCACTGTACTCCAGCGACAGGATCTCATCGCCATTGACTTCGATATCTTCTGTCGGAGCCAGAAGGTCGACGGTTGGGAAACCGTCGGGCTTCGCGCGCAGCTCGTAAGCAATCGGAGCGTTTTGAAAGCCAAAAGCGTCTTCCACCAAAATGCGGTAGCGCTGCGATTGGAACAGCACGAGATTCGCCTGCAGCTTTCTGCCGTCGATCTTCAGTGGAAGCCTTTTGCCATCATCGAGGATGAGCTCGGCCTTTATGATCTCCTTCGTGGAGGTCGCGTCCAGGCGCAAAGTCGAACCTTTGAGTCCCTCGATATTGCCGCCTGCCGATTGCACAGAAGCGAGCCCGGCGTAGGCCGGAGGGAACAAGGTGATCTGGATGTCGGCGATTTCTGGCGGGTCGACGGCCATGGCGAGGTAAACCGGCGAGGAGTAGGCGCCGGCGATCGCGCGATAGCGCAAGCTCTTTTCCAGTCGGGGAATGTTGAGGCCGAATTTTCCGCCGCCGAGATTTTCCATGGCAAGTTTTTCTTCAGCAGCGCCGGTTCCGGCTGGGTCGCCGCTTACCATGAGGGCCAGAGCCTCCGGGATCGCGCCGGAAGTGAACGCTTCTATTCGCACTGGCGCGCCGCGGAGAACCCGCAGATTCTTCGGCTCCAAATCTATGACAGTAACCGAGGGCGGCAGATGTTCCAGCGGCCGGGTAAGTAAGCTGTAGGTTTCGCCGACCCACGACGGATTGAACAACACCACCGCCAGGACTGGCGCGAAAATCATCGCGAGCAGGCTCAAGTTTGTTTTTAAGCGCTGAGTTTCGATCAAATCGCCTATGCGCAGGCCAGCGATCTGCTTGCGCGTGCTGCGCAGTAGCGCGAGCACCATGGACGTTGAGAAACCGGAGCCTTTGCCGCTCTCGGCGACTTGCGGGTAGAGCTGCAGCGAATTGATTAAGTTGTTGCGCAGCTTGGGTTGCTTGCGCTCGATGTAAAGCGCCGCCTGTTCCTGGGAGGGTTGGCGTAGAAAACGGTGAATCGTCCAGAGCGCCATGAGCAGCAGGACCAGGCCGGTGATGGCGCTATAGACCACCGGCGCATAAGGTATAAAGCGGGTCAACTCCTTGACACTCGGTCCGAGCGAAAACAACAGCAGAGCGCAAGCGGCGCTCACGCAAAGAGTTTCGATGCCCCGAACAAGGGTCAAACGGCGGGTAAAGCGTCGCAGAAAGGACGACAGTTCTTGATACTCTTCCTGACCCATGGCCGTTGATCACCCATCCTAACCCTATTGAAAACCCTTGTCTATCCTGCGCGGAGCTACACAAGAGTAAGTGGCAACGGCTGTTTCGATGTGCTATGCAACTCTGATTGCCAGGACCACTCACGAAAGGATCTGTCACAAGCATGGACAACCTACAGGAGCAAACGCTCGAGCTGCATGAAGGCCACGAAGGCGAGTTTGGTGAAGAGGAAGAGGGGATGGTAATGGATGAAGAGCATCCGATGTGGCGCTCGGAGCGGATCACTCTTACGTCGGTCGGCATCGATGTCGGCTCCTCCACTTCGCACCTGATTTTTTCCCGGCTGACCTTGCGGCGCCAAGGCATCGCGCTTTCGAGCCGGTTTGTGGTGGTGAATCGCGAAATAATTCATGAGTCGCCGATCTTGATCACGCCATACATTGACAAGACCACCATCGACACCGCAAAGCTCAACGATTTCATCGAGGAAGCTTACCGCAACGCCGGCGTGACGCCGGCCGATATCGACACCGGCGCGATCATCGTCACTGGCGAGGCGGCGAAAAAGAAAAACGCTGAGGCCATTTCCGCCTTGTTCGCGGCTCAGGCGGGAAAATTCGTATGCGCTACGGCGGGGCATAACTTGGAAGCGATTCTCGCCTCCTACGGCTCCGGCGCGGTGCACATGACCTATCACGAAGGCGGTGATTTTACGGTGATGAACGTTGATGTCGGCGGCGGCACCAGCAAAATTGCCATCGTTCGCTCCGGCAGGGTCATTGATACTTGCGCTATTGAAGTCGGCGCCCGTCTCGTCGCCATGGACGAAAGCGGCAAAATCAACCGG
>DATACQ010000097.1:0-2466 GCA_036258955.1 Binatia bacterium | reverse complement strand
ATGAAAAGGGCTTGTTGCGACAATAGGGGGCGGGTTCAAGATTCTAAGACGTTCAACCCGTTAAAAACGGTTTTATCGACGTTTTGAACGATTGGAACCGCTTGAACATATTGAACGGCCGTTCTTAGCGGCACTAGTCAGCGGGATCGATTCCTGATATGCAAAACGTTACACGAATTTAGGGGAGGAACATCATCGTGGCCAAATCACAGAGCAGGGTAGAGAAAAAGCAGCCGGAGTACGGCTCTGACGTCGTCGTAGACTTGATGAAGGCGTTCGACATCGAGTACGCGGCCTTCAATCCGGGCGCGACCTTTCGCGGCATTCACGACTCAATAGTCAATTACGGCGGCAACTACATGCCGGAGGTCATCTTTTGCAATCACGAAGAGATTTCCGTGGCTGTGGCGCACGGCTATGCGAAAGCCAAAGGCAAACCGATGATTTCGATCGTCCACAACATGGTGGGCCTGCAGCACGCCAGCATGGCAATTTTTAATGCATATATCGACCGGGTTCCGATAATCGTGCTAGGCGGCACCGGCCCGATGAATACCAAACGGCGCCGCCCGCGCATCGACTGGATTCATACCGCTCTCGTTCAAGGCAATCAGGTGCGCGATTACGTAAAATGGGATGACCAGCCGTATACCTTGGCGGACGTGCCGGATTCGTTTATCCGCGGTTACCGGATCGCTACCACTGAACCGATGGCGCCCATCTATATCAACTATGACGCCGATATTCAGGAGGATGCCATCGCCCAGCCAATGGAGATCCCCGATGTCGGCCGTCATGCCCCGCCGGCTCCGATGCAAGCCAACCCCGAAGCACTTCGGAAGGCGGCGGAGTTGCTGGTGCGATCCAAGGCGCCGCTGATCATTGCCGATACTCTCGGGCGCAATCCCAAGACGGTGCCGTTGCTGGTGGAACTCGCAGAACTGCTGGCCGCTCCGGTAGTTGATAAGGGCGCGCGTTTCAATTTCCCCACCGTCAACCCCCTGGATGCGACCGACGGCGCGCGCGATTTGTTGGCGAATGCCGACGTTATCTTGGCCCTGGACGTCGCGGATATCTTTGGCTCGTTAACCACGGTTAGCAAACAAACTCGCGATTGCGAATACGTGACCAAGCCCGGCGTGAAGCTTATCAGCATCTCGATGAACGATATGCTGGTGCATTCGTGGGCGGGTGACTATCAAGCCTTACAGGCGCTCGATGTTCCTATGTGCGCGGATACGTTCGTTGCGGTGCCCGAATTGACCAGGCTCTGCCGTGAGCTGCTGGGCAACGATGGCCAGAACAAACAAGCGATAGACGCGCGGCGCAAGGAGTTGGGCGACAAGCACAAGAGCCGCCGCGCCAAATGGCTTGCCGATGCGCAAGCGAAATCCTCTATGAAAGATATCACGACGGCCTGGCTCGCGTTGGAATTGGGCGAGGTAATAAAAAGAGAAGACTGGGTTCTCGTGAACGGCACTTCTAACGGCTGGGCCCGCCGACTTTGGGATTTCACCAAGCCTAATCAATATCTCGGCGCCAGCGGCGGTGCGGGAGTTGGCTATGGCGCAGGGGCAGCCATCGGTGCGGCGCTGGCGCTCAAGGGCACCGGCAAGCTCGCGGTGGACATTCAGTCGGATGGCGACCTGCTGATGACCTCGAGTTCGCTATGGACGGCAGCGAAGCACCGCATTCCTCTCCTGATTGTGATGCACAACAATCAGTCTTTCTATAACTCAGAGGAACACGGTATTGAGGTCGCAAAGTTCCGTAAACGCCCGGTCGAAAACGCCGGGATCGGCACCCACGTAGACGATCCGGAGGTGGATTACTCCAAAATGGCGCAATCTTTCGGTGTCAGCGCCGAAGGGCCGGTGCGAAATCCGGCTGAGCTCAGGCCGGCGCTGGAGCGCGGCCTCAAGTACGTGAAAGAAAAACAGCTCCCCTATCTGGTGGATGTCATCGCGGAGCCGCGCTAGCTGGTGCGGCTAAAGTTCAAAGTTCAAGGTTCAAGGTTGAGCGTCGCGCAATTCTAAATAAGGAATCTTGATCCGGCGATATTCGCCTTGAACTTTGAACATTGAACCTTGAACCAGCTGTCCATGACCCCTGATCCGTACGAAGAGTTTCGCAGCGCGGTCGAACGCCCGGAGGATGCCTTAGATCTCGGAAGGGCCGCGCTGGCGATCGCACGCGCAGAATATCCCCAGCTCGACGTTGGAGCATATCTGGCGCGGATCGACGAACTGGCCGCTGAAGTTAGGGGGCATCTAGGGTCACACCGGAGCGATCTGCATCACCCGCTCGCCGCGCTCAGCTACGTTCTGTTTCGAAAAAAACGGCTACCGCGGGAATCACGATCAGTACTTCGACCCGAAAAATAGCTTCCTCAACGATGTCATCGACCGCCGTATAGGCATTCCCATAACGCTCTCGGTCCTGTATTTAGAGATCGCGCGTCGCATT
>DATACQ010000096.1:0-3202 GCA_036258955.1 Binatia bacterium | reverse complement strand
CGCGATCGCACCAGCGGTAAGCTTTTCATCGACGCCACAAAAAAGTACGAAGGTTTTCCCGAGATCGCGTTGCCGTCGGCCAAGTATCTCGAGCAGGCGGCCGCTGCTTGGGACGGCTACGGCCTCGGCCGGCTTGAGCTGGATTGGAAGAAAGCGTCTGACTGATTTGCATTAGACCCATGAGAAGAGAAGAACAACATGTTCACGTGGACGGGCCGCTGCCGGCCAATTCGGAGCAGCTACTTGGCGCCAGAGAAAAAGCGTCTGCCCGCGGCGTGAGCCGGGAGCAAATACCTGCGCTGGGTTATCGAAATTATTGGTATCCAGCGGTCGGTGCACACGAAGTCAGGCGGAAACCGCTACAGGTAAAGCTCCTCGGCAATGAAGTGGTGATTTTCCGCGATTCGGTAAGCGGTAAATTTCATGCGTTTGACGACCGCTGCCCGCATCGGGGCGCATTGCTCTCTCAAGGTCGGACTTACTATTCGGGCACCTTGACTTGCCCGTATCACGGTTGGACCTTCGATACCTCCGGAAAACTCGTCGCGGTGCTGAGCGAGGGACCTGACTGTCCGCTCGCAGGCAACGTTCATCTACGCAAGTACCCGGTCGAGGAGCATCGCGGCTTGGTATGGATTTGGATGGGTGACCAAAAGCCTGTGCAGCTGGAGGAAGATTTGCCCCCCGAGTTTCGCGATCCTGGCACAGCGACGTTCGTTGATACTCAAATATGGCGGGCGAACTGGCGGGTGGTCACGGAGAACACCGACGGCTACCATGCGCCGATTCTGCACCGCCGCTCGATGCCGCGCACGCTCTACATGGACTGGGTGGCGTGGCGCAAGATTGGCGTAGTCGAAATGGAAGATGGCAAGGGGCTGATCTTTGTCAGTTGGAACGCTCCAGAACTGGCAGAGTACCCCGGGTTAGGCAAGTGGCCGCGCAATGCTTGGTGGGAGATCCTCGCGCGAAAAGTTTTCCGCGCACGCATGTCGAAGGGCACTCCCATCACGCTCGCCGACGGCAGACAAGGGTTTGTTACGGAAGACATTCATTTGCCGGGGTGGCGCCGCGTGCGCGTGCGACGGCGCACGGTCTTTATCGAATGGGCCGTCCCCATCGATGAGCAAAGCACACGCCATTTTCTTTGGGACGCGATCAATACCTCGGGTATTGAAGGCAAGTTGGAAGCTGTAAAAGTCCAGCTCAAGCTTTGGCTGTTTCGAACTGTCATTTATCCAACCTATTGGAAGTGGGCCTACAACAAACAGTACGTCGGTCAAGATCAGCGAGTGCTCGAAAGCCTCAAAGAAGGCCCCGAGCGGCTGCAGTCGAACGATATCGGTATTATCGCCTGGCGCCGGCTCGCAGCGAGGTCGCGCGACGCAGAGGGAGCGCGTGACGCTGAAACGCAAGCCGGCCGCGGTTAGCGCGAAGAGTAGAAACGCGGTTCAAAAATACCGCGAAAGGAGTCTTTCTCTTTCATGCTAGGACTGGGACTTGCGTCATCCCATGCCCCGGGAATGTTTTGTCCGGTTGATCTATGGCCAAAAGTCTACGCCGCGATCCCTGAATATACCAAACAATCACAGCCCGCGGCCGCGAAGTTGGAAAGCCGTGAGGTACTGGAAAATTATCACGTGCGAATCGAGGCCGCGTTCGAGCTTCTGCGGGCTCAGTTGGAAGCTTATCGGGCCGATGCGCTGATCATGATCGGCGATCACCACATCGACCTTTTCAATGACAGCAACATGCCGACTTTGGCGGTTTTTACCGGCGAAGAAGTGTGGGGTTCCGCGCAGCCGTTCTATATGGACGATCCTCCGCAGGCGTCGCGCATCCATATCCCCGTGCACAAGGAGCTCGCTACGTTCGTGCTCAAGGGGTTGGTAAAGCATGGCTTCGATCCATCGAACGTCGGCGCGATGCAACCGCTGGGCGATCCCGAACGCGGGGTTTCGCACATGATTGTTTTGCCGGCGCCAAAACTGATGCCCAAATTGGATCTACCGATCATCCCGATCTTTCTGAATGCGAATTTTCCGCCGCTTCCCACTGCGAGACGCTGCTGGGACTTGGGCGTCGCTCTGAGCGGTATTCTTTCGAGCCGAAAAGAACGTATCGCGCTGTACGCCTCAGGCGGACTCTCTCATGATCCCTTTGGGCCGAGAGCGGGATGGATCGATGAACCGTTGGATCGTTGGGTTCTGGCGCGGCTTGCGAGCCCTCGCGCGGAAGAGCTGACAAACTTGTTTACCTTCGATTCCGACACGCTGCGCGGCGGCACCGCTGAGATTCGTGCGTGGATTGCGGCTGCCGGTGCTTGCCAACGGCCGGCGCAAGTCGTCGAGTATCTTCCCTGTCATCATATCAAAGTGGGGCTCGCATGGGCCTACTGGCCCGCTACCGACTGAGCCGCAAATAGTGGCGTGCAGCGGTACGGATGTTGATGAACTCACTCGAGACTACAGAGGCGTCAGGACTGAGCAGAAATCACGTGGCAACCCATAAACAACCGGTCGTAGCATCGCAAGCGGTAGTCTCGGCGAATCATCCCATGGCCGCGGCCGCGGGACTGCAGATGTTTTCTAGTGGTGGAAGCGCTGCCGACGCAGCCGTGGCAACGGCTTTTGCCTCGTCTGTCGTGGAACCGATGATGATGGGCATCTTCGGTGCCGGCTACATTCTCATTCGTGATGGCGAAAGCGGTGGGGTGCGAGTGATCGACAACTACAGCCCCGCGCCGTTGGCGGCAGCGCCGGAGATGTACCTCAGCAGCCATGCCGCAGATAAACGAGAGAACCGCATCGGTTATCTAGCCTGCGCGGTGCCGGGATCGCTCAAGGCGTGGTGCTCGCTACATACGGAATTAGGACGGTTGCCCTTACCGTTTGTCTTGGCTCCGGCGATCACTTACGCCGAACATGGTTTTCCAGTAAGTCAGCACTTGTATCAATGTATCGAAGCGGAGAGAAACAATTTGACGCTTTTCCCGGAATCGGCAAGGCTTTTCCTTCCTAACGGCAAGCCGCCGCCCATCGGCAGCCGTCTGATCAATGCCGATTACGCCACGACGCTGCGAGAAATCGCCGCGCAAGGTCCTGAGATTTTTTACCGAGGTCCGCTGGGCGCTCGGGTCGTCAGAGAAGCACAAGCCCACGGCGGGATCTTGAGCAGCGCGGATCTGGAAAACTATGCGGTT
>DATACQ010000095.1:0-1841 GCA_036258955.1 Binatia bacterium | reverse complement strand
ACGTCGAGTTTGACTATGGACGGAGCTCGTTGTCCCCGGCTGCCGAAGCCAAGATCAAGACGTTGGCGACAGCTATGAACAACCGGCCGGCATTAAAGCTTGAAATCACCGGACGCGCTGAACCCACAAGCGACCTGGAGGGATTGAAGCGAGTCAGTCTTGAAAACAAAGTCAAAGCGCAAAAGCTAAAGGAACTAGCCCGACAGGGAGCTGCGCCAAAGTCGCTGGAAGACGTTCAGGTTACGAAAGAAGAATACCAGCGCTTTTTGCGCGCGGCGTACGATGCCGAAAGTTTCCCTAAACCGCGCAATCTCATCGGCCTCGCCCAAGCTTTGCCGGTGGCCGACATGGAAAGCCTCATCCTAAAGCACACCCGTGTAGACGATGAGGACGTACGCGCTCTCGCCAACCGCCGCGCTCAGACGGTGCGCGATCGGCTTCTCGCGGCGAGCATTTCCGCGGACCGCTTGTTTATCGTCGCCGGCAAACCGCCGGCCAAGGAAGATTCCGAAAAAAATAAAGCGAGGCCCAGTCGAGTGGATTTTTCGCTGAGATAACTGCGTACCCGGTCGACTACTTTTTCGGTGGCATTGTGGTATCAGCCCGTTCTGATATAACTCTGACAGTCCAGGAGGCAGTTTGATGACCCAGGCACGCAAATCTCCCAATCCTAAGGTTACGATCATCGCCAACAAAGGCGCGCACCAAACTATCAATTATCTGCTGGAAGACCGCGACGAGTTGGATTGGTTGGTCGCGATTGGGCGCAATAAAAAGGGAGATATATTCTTTTACGACACCGGCGGAGACATCATCCAAGACCTCGGCGCCCTCGAATATATCAAAGAGCGTATTTTACGAGACTATTTCGGCGATATGGATGAGTAGCGCGGCACGAGCGCCGCTGTTCAAAGTTCAAAGTTTCGGATCGCGGCCATGACGAGAGTAGCGGCAGGACATTTTCACTTTAACCTGAAACCTTGAACAGCTAATCCACAAGATGGGCTAGCCTTTCGGAAGTTTCGGTTTCATTCTCAGCGGCGGCGCCCCTTCCGGAAGAAAATCCTCCAGCTGCACGCTTTCCCAACCCACGGGCCTCAACCGTTCAAACTCATTGCGGCGCTTCGGATCGCACAGCGGTGGCTTGGTGGCGTCGATCATCACTTTTCCTCCGATCCGATGCCACCCGGGCGCGCCAGGATGCCCGAACTCAGGGCAGGAAGGATCCATGGCGTGGATCTTGGCGCCGTTGATCACAACAATGTCTTCAGCGGGATTTACTCGGGTGTTAACCGCCCAGAGCACTTCCGCATAGTTGAAGATATCCACGTCGTCATCGACAGCGATGGCCACTTTCGGATGTTGGTATTCGCTCGATAGCACCGACATGAGCACATTACGCGCTTCGCCGTAGTAACGCGGCCGCATCTGCACGATCACGCCAAAGATGCCGGGCAGCACGAGGACATTTTTCACATCCGCCAACCCCCCGACGGTGCGCGCGCGGCGGAGAATCTGCGCCGACATTGGGACCTTATGATAGACGCAACCTTCGACTTCCGTGCCGTTTTGGACATTCTTAAAGATTGCGTCCCGGCGCATCGTGATTGCTTTAATGTTGACGATGGGATTCATTCCCGCGCCGGTGAGATAGTAATCTTGAAACTCACTGAACGGTCCTTCCGGTTCCCTTACCTTGGGCGGGATTTCGCCTTCGAGAACGATTTCCGCAAACGCCGGCACTTCCAAATCGACGGTGCGGCATTTGACCAATTCGACATCTTCATTCAGCAAAGCCGAAGCGATTTCAAGTTCATCGACGCCGTACTGCGTGGTGGTGG